>CAIWHQ010000241.1 GCA_903912465.1 uncultured Alphaproteobacteria bacterium
CGGGTCTCGGCCAGACGCAGCATGGTCCGCAGGAAGTTGGTCCCCCAGGGGCTGTAGACCCAGGCGGTCCTGAGGATCACATGGCGGGGATTGAGGGCAGCCACAGCCATCTCACCTGCGGCCTTGGAGGCGCCATAGACGCTGACGGGTCCGACCGGGTCGTCCTCGCGGTAGGGCCGGTCAAGCCCACCATCGAAAACGTAGTCCGTCGAGATATGGACAAGGGGAAGGCCGCGTTCCGCGGCGGCTCGGGCCAGCATGGCCGGCCCGAGGGCGTTTGCTGCCCAGGCTTCGGAGGCGTGGGTCTCGGCGGCGTCCACCGCGGTCCAGGCCCCGGCGTTGATAATCGCCGCCCAGGAGCGATCTTCCACCCAGCGGCGCACGGATCCGGCGTCGGCCAGGTCCAGTTCGGCGCGCGGAGGCGCCACGACCTGAAAGCCGGCCGGCGGAGCCTCGCGCAGGGCGAGACCCACCTGGCCTGAGCCTCCGGTCAGGAGAAGGGCAGGAAGGCTAGAGCCGGACATGACGTTCCGTCGGGACGACCGGCTGGAAGCCGGTCGTGCACCCCGGTCAGCCCTCGGTGCTGTCGCTAGACGTGCCGGCGCGCTCGGCGGCGGCGAGGGCCCGCTCGGCGGGGGTCATCTGGCGCTCGGCGATCCGGGCCGACTTCCCGCGGCGGTCGCGCAGGTAGTAGAGCTTGGCCCGGCGCACGACGCCGCGG
The DNA here is from genome assembly GCA_903912465.1 of uncultured Alphaproteobacteria bacterium. Classification (GTDB taxonomy): domain Bacteria; phylum Pseudomonadota; class Alphaproteobacteria; order Caulobacterales; family Caulobacteraceae; genus Phenylobacterium. The sequence continues at coordinate 722 of CAIWHQ010000241.1, forward strand.
CGCTTGACCTCGATGCTCTCGATGTTCGGCGAATGGATCGGGAAGATCCGCTCGACGCCCTCGCCGAAGGAGATCTTGCGGACCGAGAAGCTCTCGTTGATGCCCTGGCCCTGGCGGGCGATGCACACGCCCTCATAGGCCTGGACGCGCTCGCGCTCGCCTTCCTTGATGCGGACATTGACGCGGAGGGTGTCGCCGGGCCGGAAGACCGGAATGGCGCGGGTGGCGACCAGACGGTCGGCCTCTTCCTTTTCCAGTTCCTGGATCAGGTTCATGGTTCAGTCCTTTCGTACCGGGCTTTAATCGCCCTTTGCCTGTTGATTGGCGAGCCAGGCCGCCCAGAGATCCGGACGCCGTTCCCGCGTAGCGCGTTCCCGCTCGGTCCGCCGCCAGGCCGCCACCTGTGCGTGGTGGCCGCTGAGCAGAACCTGCGGAATTTCCAGACCCTCGAACGTCCGCGGTCGTGTGAACTGCGGATGCTCCAGGAGCCCGTCCTCGAAACTCTCTTCACTGAGGCTCTCTGCCTGGCCGAGGACGCCGGGCACGAGCCTTACGCAGGCCTCGATGGTTACCAGGGCCGCCGCCTCGCCGCCGGCGAGGACCGCGTCTCCGACCGAGACCTCCTCGAACCCCCGGGCGTCGATCACCCGCTGGTCCACCCCCTCGAACCGACCCGCCAGGACGATGAGTCCCGGCCCGTCGGCCCAGTCCTTCACGCGCGCCTGGGTCAGGGGCCGACCCCGGGCGCTCATGTAGAGAAGCGGGCGCCCGCGCCGCTCGACGCTGTCGAGCGCCGAGGCGATCACGTCCGCCCGCATCACCTGCCCCGGTCCGCCCCCTGCGGGGGTGTCGTCGAGGAAGCCGCGCTTATCCTTGGAAAAGCCCCGTATGTCCAGCGTTTCCAGGGACCAGAGACCGGCCTCGCGCCAGGCCGTCCCGACCAGCGAAACCCCCAGCGGCCCGGGAAAGGCCTCGGGGAACATGGTCAGGACAGTGACCTCGAAGGGCGGCGGTGCGGACATGCGGGGCTTGTGGACGAAGACAGCGTGTTTTTCGAGTCCCGGCGTCGCCCCCGGCTCGCCTTGCCCCGCCGGTCGACTGGCTCTATGCCCTGCCCTTTCGCATTTGCAGCATTGGTCCCCGAGCCATGTCCCAGCCCGAAAACCTTGTCGACACCCTGGCGCTCGAACGCCTGGAGGTGAACCTCTTCCGCGGCCTGTCGCCGAACGAGGGCCCGGGCCGGATCTTCGGCGGGCAGGTCATCGCCCAGTCCCTGCTGGCCGCCTATGGCACGGTCGAGGACAGGGTCTGCCATTCCCTTCACTGCTACTTCATCCGCCCGGGCGACCCGACCACACCGATCCTCTTCGACGTCGACCGGTCCCGCGACGGCGGCAGCTTTACCACCCGCCGGGTGATCGCCGTCCAGAACGGCAAGCAGATCTTCAACCTCGCCGCCTCCTTCCAGGCGCCGGAGGAGGGCTTCGAACACCAGGCCGCCATGCCGGCCGTGGCCGGACCCGACGAACTTCCCGCAGAAGCCGAGGCCCTCAAGGCGGCCCTTGAGAAGATGCCGGAGGAGGCGCGCAAGTGGGCGATGCGTCCGCGGCCCATCGAGATGCGCCCCGTGGACGGCTCCAGCCTCTTCGACCGCGAGCGTCCCGAGGCGCGGGAGCCGAAGAGCGAGGTCTGGTTCCGGGCCCGGGCGCCGATCGGCGACGATCCCGTCCTGCACCAGGTGCTCCTGTCCTACGCCTCGGACATGAACCTGTTGTCCACCGCCATGCGGCCGCACCGGGTTCACTGGCAGACGCGCAACTTCCAGTCCGCCAGCCTCGACCACGCCATGTGGTTCCACAAGCCGATGAACTTCAACGACTGGCACCTCTACGCCCAGGACAGCCCCAGCGCCGCCGGCGGCCGGGGCTTTATCCGTGGATCGATCTACTCCCGCGACGGGGTCCTGGTGGCGAGCGTGGCCCAGGAAGGCCTGCTGCGGATGCGCAAGGACTGACCCGGTCTACTCGGTCTCGGCGGGGGGTTGGGCCAGGATCCGACCTCCGGCGAGGTCGATCTCCGGGACGGCCTCCCGGGTGAAGGGCAGCCAGAAGGAGGGTGCCCCCTCGGGCTTGATCTCAAGGAGGTCGCCCGCGCCGAAGTCCTGCACCCCACGCACCGTCCCGAGAACCTGGCCATCCGGGGTCTCGACCCGCATTCCGACAAGGTCGGTGAGGTAGAACTCATCCTCATCAGGAGCCGGCAGGGCCTCCCGCAGGACGTGCAGTTTCAGGCCCCTCAGGGCCTCGGCCTGCTCACGGGTCTCGACCCCGGCGGCCCGGGCGACCAGGCCGCCCTTGACGGGCCGAGCGCTGGAGAGTGCCGGTGCCGGGGTGCCGTCCGCTCGCCGCAGGTCACGGTATCCGGCGAGGGTCATGGGATCGGCGGTGAAGCTGGTCACACGCACATCGCCGCGGACGCCGAAGGCGCCAGCGATATGTCCGACAAGGATCAGCCGATCCGCCATTTCAGACCCCGGATCGGCCCGACGTGGGACGTCGGGCCGTCAGGTTCAGCCCTTCGAATCGGTCTCTTCGGCGACGGCTTCCTCAGCCGGAGCCTCAGCGGCCACTTCAGCCGGAGCTTCAGCGGCGACCTCAGCCGGAGCTTCAGCCGGGGCCTCAACGGCGACCTCAGCCGGGGCGGCCTCGGCGACAGCTTCCTCCGCAGGGGCTTCGGCGATGGGCGCCGCCTCGACCGGAGCTTCGGGCTCGGGCTCGGGCGCAGGCGGCGGCGCGGCGGCGGCAGCCTCGGCGGCGGCGGCGAGGTCAGCGGCCTTCTGGGCCTTTTCCCCGGCGCGCTCCTTGGCCTTTCGGCCAGGTTCGCCCTTCTTCAGGTTGCTGCCGGCCTGCCAGGCGACCAGGCCTTCGGCAGCCAGGAAGCGGGCGACGCGGTCCGAGGGCTGGGCGCCCTTGGTGATCCACTCGCGGATGCGCTCGACCTTGAGGGTCACGCGGGTGGGGTCGTCCTTCTTCAGGAGGGGGTTGTAGGTGCCCACCTTCTCGATGAAGCGGCCATCCCGGGGCGAATGGCTGTCGGCGACGACGATGGAGTAGTAGGGGCGCTTCTTGGCGCCGCCACGGGCGAGACGAATCCTGAGCATGGGGTGTCCTTGAGGTTCGAGTGTCTGATTAGGATTTCTTGAAGGGGTTGAAGCCCGGCGGCAGGCCGCCGCCGAGCCCGGGGAGTTTCATGCCGCCGGGCAGTCCGCCGGGCAGCTTGTCGGCCATTTTCGCCAGCGCCTCGAGCTGTGCCGCGTCCGGTGTGGGCACCTTGCCGCCACCGAGGGCCTTCAGGCGGTCGAGTCCGCCGCCGCCCCCGGCACCGCCCCCGAGCATGCCGGCCATGCGTGCAAAGCCCTTGCCGCCGTCCCGGCTCATCATTTTGAAGGTATCGGCCATCTGCCGGTGCTGCTTCAGAAGGCGGTTGACCTCGGCTACGTCGACCCCGGCCCCTGCGGCGATCCGCCGCTTGCGGGAGGCCTGAAGGATGTCGGGCTTGCGGCGCTCGGCCTTGGTCATGGACGAGATGATCGCCGACTGGCGGTCGAGCGCCTTGTCCGAGACATTGGCCTCGGCGATCTGCTTCTTGATCTTCTGGACCCCGGGCAGGAGGCCCATCAGACCCTCCATGCCGCCCATGCGCTTCATCTGGGCCAGCTGGTCGGCCATCATGTCGAGGTCGAACTGGCCCTTGGCCAGGCGACGGGCCATGGCCTCGGCCTTGGCGGTGTCGAGGTCCTGGGCGGCCTTTTCCACGAGGGCGACGATGTCCCCCTGGCCGAGGATGCGACCGGCCACCCGGGCGGCGTCAAAGACGTCGAGGCCCTCGACCTTTTCGGAGACGCCAAGGAACTTGATGGGCAGGCCGGTGACCGCCCGCATGGACAGGGCCGCGCCGCCGCGGCCGTCGCCGTCCGCCCGGGTCAGGACCAGGCCGGTCAGGGGCAGGCGTTCATGGAAGGCCTGGGCCGTGCGCACGGCGTCCTGGCCGGTCAGGCTGTCGGCCACCAGCAGGGTCTCGGTTGGCGAGGCGATCTGCGCGATCTGCGCAGCCTCGGCCATCATCTGTTCGTCCAGCGTGGTGCGGCCGGCGGTGTCGAGGATCAGGACGTCATAGCCACTGAGCTTGGCCGCCTGCATCGCGCGCCTGGCGATGTCGGTCGCCGACTGGCCTGCGACGATCGGCAGGGTGTCGACCCCGACCTGGGTCCCCAGCAGCGCCAGCTGCTCCATGGCGGCGGGACGGCGCGTGTCCAGCGAGGCCATCAGGACCTTCTGGCGGTCCATCTTTGTCAGGCGCAGCGCCAGCTTGGCCGAAGTGGTCGTCTTGCCCGAGCCCTGCAGGCCGGCCATCAGGATCACCGACGGCGGGTTCAGGGCCAGCTTCAGCCCGACCGGCTCCTCGCCACCGAGCATCTCGACCAGACCGTCGTAGACGATCTTGACCACCTGGTCGGCCGGCCGGATCGAGCGGATCACCGCCTCGCCCAGCGCGTCCTCGCGGGCCTTGTTGATGAAGTCCTTGACCACCGGCAGGGCGACGTCGGCCTCGAGCAGGGCGACGCGAACCTCGCGCAGCGCCTCGTCGATGTCCTTCTCACCCAGAACGCCCCGACCGGAGAGTCGGTCGAAGACGCTGCCAAGTCGTTCTGTAAGGCCGTCGAACATGTCGTTCTGAACCGCTAACCCAAGTCGAAAGGCCAAACGCAATTCGCCCCCGTGGACGATCACGTCGACGGGGGGCCTCGCCGCCCTCGTCCCACCCTGAAGTCCGGGCGGGGGTCGTGGCGGTGGAGGGCGCTGAACTGCATCTGCGCCGGGAGGCGGGCCTTATGCGCGGAAAAGGCCGCGAAATCAAGCTCGGCTCGCGGGGACACGCACTGACGTTTGTGTCCCCGCGTCCCGTCAGGAGACGGGGAAGCCTCGAACCTTCAGGAGCGCGGTCACGTCCGGGTCGCGACCGCGGAAGCGACGGTAGGCCTCGGCCCGGTCGGTGGTGTTGCCCTCGGCCAGGATGATCGCCTTGTAGCGGCGGGCGATGTCCGGATTGAACACGTCCCCCGACTCCTCGAAGTAGGCCCAGGTGTCCGCGTCCATCACTTCCGACCAGAGGTAGGAATAGTAGCCGGCCGAGTAGGCGTCGGAGGTGAACAGGTGATTGAACTGCGGCAGGCGGTGCCGCATCACGATCTCCTTCGGCATGCCCAGC
>CAIWHQ010000242.1 GCA_903912465.1 uncultured Alphaproteobacteria bacterium
CAGGCGCTTGGAGGCGAGGAAGAGGCTGATGCCCTTGACCCCGGGCGGGGCGTCGGGGAGGCGCGCCAGCACCAGGTGGCAGATGTTCTCGGCGGCGTCGTGGTCGCCCCAGGTGATGTAGATCTTCTGGCCGGTGAGCCGGTAACCGCCCTCGCCGTCAGGCTCGGCCCGGGCGGTGACGCCGGACAGGTCCGTGCCGGCCTGGGGCTCGGTGAGGTTCATGGTTCCGGTCCATTCGCCCGAGACCAGGCGGGGCAGGACCAACCGCTTCTGGCGCTCGGTGCCGTGCAGGGTCAGGGCCTCGATGGCGCCCTGGGTCAGCATGGGGCAGAGGCCAAAGGCCATGTTGGCGGCATGGACCATCTCGAAGACGGCCAGCTCAAGGACCTTGGGCAGGCCCTGACCGCCGAACTCCGGGTCCGCCGCCAGGGAATTCCAGCCCTGGGCCGCGAAGGCCCGGTAGGCTTCGGCAAAACCCGGGGCGGCCGAGACCACGCCGTTCTCGAACCGGGCCCCGATGCGGTCGCCGTCGGAGTTTAGGGGGGCAAGCTCGGCTTCCACGAAGGCGGCGGCCGAGGCCAGGACCGCCGTCACCGTCTCTGCGTCGAGATCGGGATAGCCGTCCGCCAGGAGGGCGGGCAGACCCGCCGCCGCAAGGGCGAGGTCCAGGCTCTGCAGGGGGGCGCGGAAGGACATGGGAAAGCTCCGGAGCGAAGGCTGCAGGCTTGATGGCGCAGGGGGCCTCGCCGGCGCAACCCTTTTGACGCCGGTTGACCCTTGCCGGACGGAGGCCTAGGCCTGTGCCCGCGTCAGGTTCTCCCGAGAGGGAGATGAAAAGGGAACTCGGGTGTAAGGCCCGGGCTGCCCCCGCAACTGTAAGCGGCGAGTCCGCGTGTCACGAAGCCACTGGCCAGGAACCTTCGGGAACCCAGCTGGGAAGGCGACGCGCAAGGGACGTTGACCCGCGAGCCAGGAGACCTGCCTGACGCCGTCGTCATCCGACAGGCCGGGGTGCGCCTGGAGGACGGGTCTCTCCCGACCGGCGACAGACACAACCGGTCCGCATTTTGCGGGCCGGGGAAGCCTGTTCGGCTGCAGTTCGCGGCCGCAAGTCGTCCGGAGGAGGGCGCGATGAGTCTTGTGAGCCTGGCCGGAGCCGCGGCCCTGGCCGCCATGTCCCCGGAAGCCCCGATGGAGGCTCCGGTCGAGGAAGTGGTTGTGGTGGCCAACCGGATCCCCGTGGCGGCCTCCGACAGCGGGCGCAGCGTGACCGTCATCCCCGAGGCGGTGATCCGCGACCGCCAGGCCCTGGTAATTCCGGACCTCCTCGCCTCGACCCCGGGGGTCGGCGTCAGCCGCAATGGCGGGCCCGGCGGGGTGACGGCAGTGCGGATCCGGGGCGCCGAGGCCGAGCAGACCCTGTTCGTCATCGACGGGGTGCGCCTGAACGACCCCTCCGTCATCGGCGGGGCCTACGACGCCGCCAACCTGCTGGTGGGCGACATTTCAAGGATCGAGATCCTGCGGGGCGTCCAGTCGGCCGTCTGGGGCGGCCAGGCCATGGGGGGCGTGGTCAGCCTGGAGACCCGCCTTCCCCCGAAGGGCACGCTCACCGGCGAGGGCGCGGCCGAGGCCGGCGGCCTGGGAACCACCTACCTGCGCGGCGGCGTCGGCGGCGCGGGCGGCACCCTGGCCTGGCGGTTGGCGGCGGACGCCTACGCCACCGACGGCATCTCAGCAGCCCGTAGTGGAGCCGAACGGGACGGCTATCGCCGGACCGGCGCCTCGGGGCGACTTACCGCGGACCTGGCCTCCGACATCCGCCTGGACCTCCGGGCTGTCTGGTCGGACGCCCGCAACGCCTTCGACGGCTATCCCGCCCCCGCCTACGTCTTCGCCGATACCCGGGAGCG
>CAIWHQ010000243.1 GCA_903912465.1 uncultured Alphaproteobacteria bacterium
GCAGGGCGAGGCCGGCGGCCAGCCCCCCGCCGGCGCTCTCGCCCATCACGCCGACCCGGCCCGGGTCGACCCCCAGCTCGGCGGCGTTGGCCAGGGTCCAGGCCAGGGCGGCGTAGCAATCCTCCACGGCGCCCGGAAACCGCGTCTCGGGGGCCAGGCGGTACGCCACCGTGACGATGACGCAGCCGAGATCGGCGGCCATGGGGCGGTGCACGGCCTCGTTGCCGTCGGCCCGCCCAGAGACATAGCCGCCCCCGTGGATGTGCAGGATACAGGGCAGGGCCCCTTCGACGCCCCGGGGCCGGTAGATGAGGACCTCGACGTCCGGATCCCCGGCCCGGCCCGGGATGAGGCGGCGGACCTGATCCGTCCGCTCGGCGTCCTTCGGATCGGCGGGGAACCAGGAGGCCCGGCCCCGCATGCCCGGCAGCATGGCCTCGGTGAGGACCGCCGTCGGGAAGGCGTCCAGCATCGGCAGGAGCTCAGGGTCGACCAGGTGGCGGGAGAAGGACTCGGACATGGCGCTTCCGCAGATTGAGGATCAGGGGAAATCATGGCCGGTCGCCGGCCAGGCGACAAGCCTGCGGCGGCATCGGGAGGTCAGGGATAGATCTTCAGCATCTGGCCCTCCTGGCGGCGGACCGCCTGGCGCATGCTGGTCCACTGGGCCGGGACATTGCCCCGGTCCCATTCGGCGATCTCGGCCTTCAGGCGGGCGACGACCTCGGGGCGGGTGCCGGCGAGGTTACGGCTCTCGCCGGGGTCCTCGGCCAGGTTGTAGAGCATGTCATAGACGCCCTGGGAGGAAACCCGGGCCTGGACCCCGTCGGGGGTGATGCCGGCGGTGAGGCTCTCGGACTCGCCTGGCTCGGCCCGGTTGACGCTCCAGAGTTTCCAGGCGCCGTCGCGGATCGCGAAGTTGGGGCCGGACCGCCAGAAGAGACGGCGCTCGAAGCCCTTCGACTTCGGACCCGAGAGGTAGGGGACGAGGTTCTCTCCGTCCGTCCCCTTGGGCAGGACCGCGCCCGCCAGGGCGGCAGCCGTGGGGGCGATGTCGAGGCTGGAAACCACCTGGTCCTCCACCCCGCCGCGGCGGAAGCGCCCGGGCGCGGAAATGATGTAGGGCACCCGTACGCCTCCCTCGAGGTGCAGGCCCTTGAAGCCGTTCAGCGGACCGTTGGTGCAGGCCGTCCCGATGTAGCCGGCGCAGCCGTTGTCGGAGAGAAAGACGATGACTGTGTTCCTCTCCAGGTCCCGCGCCTTGAGCTCCGCACGGATCCGTCCGACCCCGTCGTCCAGGGCGGTGACCATGGCGGCGTAGACCCTTTGGCCCTTGTCCGGGATGTCGCGGTTGCGTGTGATGTAACGGGCCGGCGCCTGCAGGGGCGTATGTGGTGCCGCATGGGCGAGGTAGAGGAAGAAGGGGCGTCCTGCGGCGGCGTCGATGAAGCTGATGGCCTCGCGCGTGAAGGCGTCGGTGAGGTAGGCACCCTCCTCCACCACCTCGCGGCCCCGATAGACGGGGGCGGCCCTGCGCAGGAGGGCCATCTTTTCCGCCTCGGTTGCGCCGGGGGGAGCCCGGACCCCTTCAGCGAGGCCGAAGGAGGCTTCGGCACCGGGCGGGGTGATCTCCTCGTCGCCGGCCTGGAAGTCGGTCATGAAGGCCGTGGCACCGGTCATGATGCCGAAGAAGCTGTCAAAGCCGCGGTCGAGGGGGTGGTAGCCCGAAGGCTGGCCCAGATGCCACTTGCCAACCATGCCGGTCGAGTACCCGGCGCCCTTCAGCACCTGGGGAAGGAAGACCTCATCCCGGGAAACCCCGCCCGTCCGGTCCCGGCCGACCGGGTTGAACTCGTAGCCGAAGCGGGTCTGGTAGCGGCCCGTCAGGAGGGCGGCGCGGGAGGGCGCGCAGACCGGATGGGCCACGTAGCCCTGGGTGAACCTCACCCCTTCCCGGGCCAGGGCGTCGATGTTGGGAGTCTTCACCCGCGGCGAGCCATAGGCGCCCGTGTCGCCATAGCCCAGGTCATCGGCGATGATGACGATGATGTTTGGCCGGGTAGGCGCCGCCAAGGCAGGCGCTGCCGCAAGACTTGCACCCGCCACCGCCGCAAGGATCAGGCTCTTGTTGCACCTACCGGGTTCCTCCCGCCCGGGGCTTCCGCCGGGGCCGGGAGGAGGCTAGCACAGCAAGGGCGGCGCGGCAGGGCCCTCTGCAGCGGACCGCCCCTGCCCGGAGAC
>CAIWHQ010000244.1 GCA_903912465.1 uncultured Alphaproteobacteria bacterium
ATCGGTTCGACGAAACCCAGGACGGCGTTGGCCGCGATGGCGGCGTCAACTGCCGAGCCCCCGCGCTTCAGAATGTCGATGGCCGTCTGGGTGGCGAGGGGATGGGCGGTGGCGGCGGCACCGTGAACGCCCCAGGCGGCGCTGCGACTGGCGAAGTTGGCGCCATCGATGCGGTCCCCGGGGCCGACATCCGGCCGGTTCCGGTTCGGATTGGCCTCCCGGCTCTGCGCGAGGGCGGATCCGGCAGCGGCGGCGGCGGGCAGGGCGGCGAGGAAGGTTCTGCGCAGCATGGACGGCCTCCGGGGCTCTGCGCCGGAGGAGAAGGGCCGACGCCAAGCGACAGTGCCCTACCGCGGCTCGAGGGTCAGCGCCAAAAATCGCAGGGCGTCGTCGATGGGGATGAAGAAGTTCAGCCCCTGCACGGACTCTGACGGATTACGCGCATAGCGCGACACGGTCATGGCGACGACCTGACCGGCGTCGTCCAGCAAGGGTCCGCCGCTGTTCCCCGGATTCACCGACACATCGCTCTGTATGAATCGATAGCCCTCGAGGGTCCGGGTGGCCGAGATGACGCCCCGGGTCAGGGTCCCCTGGAGGCGGGTCTCCATCGGCGTGCCGATGGCGTAGACCGTCTCGCCCTGGCGGACCGGCGCGGTTCTGAGCTTGAAGACCGGCCCAGGGCGCGGCTCGGTCCGGATCAGGGCCACATCCCGGCCGGGATCCGACCGGATCACCTCGCCAACGCTTTCCGTACCATCCGACCACCGGATTTTGAGCATGCGTGTCGAACCGACCACGTGGCGGTTGGTCAGGAGGTAACCCTGTTCTGAAACCAGGAAGGCGCTGCCGAGGCTGGCACCTGTGAGCACCGCCGCCACGGCCTGATGGGCGTCAGGCACCTTCGCCGAGATCCTTGCGCCGGAGAGGCGGATCGGGTCGGAGGCGGGGGGCTCCACCAGTCCGGAGGCGGCCCGGATGGGCGTGGTGACCGCCTTCCGGAAGCCGTCATCTGCGGCGAGGGCGCGCAGGCTGTCCCTCAGGAGGGCCTGGTAGATGGCCTCGGGGGTGTTGATCACGGGATCGTTGAGCTGGACCCGCACGGTGGTGCGGACCCTGACGAGGGTGCGGGAGAGTGCAGGGGCGTGGATCTGCCAGTCGACGGTCATCTGGCCCCGCCCGGCACCGCGGGACTTCTCGATCTCCAGCTTCTTCTCGCCCGGCATGAAACCTGCGCAGACGCCCAGGGTGTAGTCGGTGATCAAGGCACCGACCTGCAGGTCGCCCGCGGGGGCGTCGGTGTCGCGGAAGAGGTCGGTGGGGTCCCCCGCTACGCGGAAGCCCAGTCCAGTCAGGGTCTCATGGAAGATCCGGTCGTCGACATCGCTCTTCTCGAAGCCGTCATTGGCTTCATCCCAGGAGACAAGGCTGTCGACGGGGCAATTCCGGCCCCACATCAGGATGGCGTAGGGTGCGCCGTGCCGGAGCCCCGAGGCGATCCGGGCCAGGCCCAGGGTCTGGCTGGCCAGGCCAGGCTCGAGAGGGCGGTCGCGGACCTCGGGCGGTGCCGGGTCGGCGTAGATCGAAAGGGTGGGTGGCTCCGCGGCGGCGGCCGGTCCCGCCAGGCCCAGCAATCCGGCCGCGACCAGGAAGCCGAGACGGCGCAGGGGCGACAGCGGGCGGGCGATGGGAGTACGGGCGTCCGGAGTACGGGCGTCCGGAGCACGCCGCCCCCGGCGCGGCTCCGGGTCCAGGATCTGGAGGTTCATGGGGGCGGTCCTTTCGCGATGTTCCTTTTATGTTCACACTGGATCAGCCGGGAGGGAATGTCCAGACGGCTGTCCGCTTGACTTCCATGTCCTCGATCTCGCGGGTGGTGGGCACCTGGTACTCCGCCAGCCTGACCAGGCCCTCTCTCGGGAAGTAGGACCGACCGGGATCGCCGATAAGCACCCGGGTGCCCCGTCTTGCCCCCGCCTGCAGCCAGGCCATGACCCGCGCGGCGAGGGGCTTCTCGTAGCAGATGTCCCCCGCGAGGATGACGTCGGCCTCTGGTGGGGGCAGGTCGAGCAGGTCCTGGTCGGTGAAGTCTGCAGACACGCCGTTGGCCTCTGCATTCAGGGCCAGGGCGGCGCCGCAGAAGCCGTCAATGTCCGCTGCCAGCACCTGGCGGGCGCCGGACCGGGCAGCGGCGATGGCGACGATCCCCGACCCGGATGCGAAGTCCACCACCCGCAGGCCGGCGACGGTCCCGGGGGTATCCAGGATGAAGCGCCCCAGGGCCTGCCCCCCGGCCCATGCGAAGGCCCAGAAGGGTGGCGGCAGGCCGATCTCCTGCAGGGCCTCCTCGGTCATGCGCCAGATCGGGGTGATCTCGTCGGCGAGGTGGAGGCGAAGTTCGGGAGTGTGCGGCGGCGACTGCAGCCGGGTATGTTCGAGGATGAAGGTGCGTCGACTTTCCGGATCGCGTCCGATCATGACGCGGCCGCAGCCGCGGCCAGGGTCTGGCGGCGGCCGGTGGCACGGTCCAGGACCACCGGATAGCCGCCGGGCTCGTAGAGCATCCTGTCCAAAACGCCCTTGCGGGCCAGCAGCCTGTGCGCCTTGGGCAGGTTGTAGCAGGGCAGATGCATGAACATGTGGTGTTCGCAGTGGTAGTTCACCCAGTAGGGGGCGAGCACCGAGCGGGCGATCCAGCCGGCCCGGGTGGTGCGCGCCTGCCGCAGGGGATCGGGTTCGCCGCGAGCGATACAGGCGTGCTCGGCGATGTTGCGCAGGCGGGTGATGACCGGGAACCAGGTCGCCTGGGGCAGGACCCAGAGGACTGGCCAGGCCCACCAGACCCCGAAGGCCCCACCGACCAGGGTGATGACCACGCCCCCCAGGAGCCAGCGACGCTTGCGGCGGACCTCCTCGGCCAGGATGGGCAGGAGGGGCTGGCCAGGTCGGCGCGCCTTCAGCCGATTCACGAGGTCGCCGAACCTCTGCTTGAAGAAGGTCTGTCCGGTGAGGTCGCGGATCATCTTCCGCCGAAGGGACGTACGGGTGATCGGGAAGGGCGCCGACAGGCCGATGTCGGGATCCTCGTCCTGTTGGGCGAACTTGTGGTGGCCGAGATGGTAGGCGCGGTAGCGGGCCAGCCCCCCGCCCGTCAGCCACTCGCCTGCCAGGTCGTTGACCTTCAGGTTTGGATGCAGGGCGCCGTGGGCGGCGTCATGCATCAGGATCGAGAGGCCCAGCTGCCGGCCGCCGATCAGGACGACGGCGAGGGGCAGGGTCAGGGGCCAGACCACGGCCATCGCCGCTGCAGCGAAGATCACGCCCCAGGCATGAGCCAGGAGGGCCAGACCCTTCCAGCGGGAGCGGCGCGCCAGGGGCGCCCACTCCGACGGGCTGAAGAAGGTCCGAGGATCAACGCGCGCAGCGGCGGGCACAGGTCGCCGGTCCGGATCAGCTGGTGACCGGCTTCAGGACGATCTCGACGCGCCGGTTCTTGGCCCGGCCATCGGGGGTGGCGTTGTCAGCGATCGGGACAGACGAGCCCTTGCCGGCGACGCCCAGCCGCTCGCGCATCACCCCACCGGCCGTGACCAGGTACTCGGCGACGGCGCCGGCGCGGCGCTCGGACAGGCTCTGATTCAGATCGGCAGCCCCGGTGGAGTCGGCGTGGCCGATCACATCCACTGTGGTCTGCGGATATTTGTTCAGGGTGCCGGCCACGTCATTCAGGACGGTGTAGAATTGCGGCTTGATCTCGGCGCGGTTGGTGTCGAAGGTCACGTCGCCGGGCATCTGGAGGACGATGTTCTCGCCCTGGCGATCGACCTCGACGCCCGTGCCGGCCAGTTCGCGGCGCAGCTCGGCCTGCTGCTTGTCCATGTAGTTTCCGACCGCCGTGCCGGTGAGGGCGCCGATGCCGGCGCCGATCATGGCGTTCTTGCGGCCCTGGTCGCTGTTGTTGGTGTTGGTCAGGTAGCCGAGGGCGGCACCGGCGAGGGCCCCGGTCAGGGCGCCGGTCTTGGTGTTGCTCTTGACCGTCTCGCCGGTCGTGGCGTCGACGGTGGTGCAGGCGGTGAGGGCGGCGGCGCCGAGCAGGCAGGCCGCGAGGGCGAGAACCTTGCGCATGGTTTTTCTCCTTTTGGGTGTGGGGTCTTGGTTAAACGTGTTGAGCACCGGATAGCAGGTTTTGAGGCCGAAATCAGGCCCCAGTCAGCACGGGAAGGGTCTCCAGGCCCCGGAAGAAGGGCAGCCTGCGCCAGGCGGGCTCGGCAGCCGGGTCCGCCAGTTTCAGATCGGGATAGCGGGCGAAGAGGCGCGGCAGGGCGACCTGGGCCTCCAGCCGGGCCAGGGGCGCGCCGATGCAGATGTGAGCGCCGCCGCCGAAGGACATGTGGGGGACCTTCTTCCGGGTGATGTCGAAGGCGTCGGGGTCCTCGAAGGCCTCAGGGTCACGGTTGGCCCCCCTCAGGAGCAGGTTGACGCTGCGGGCCTTCGTGATCGGGCAGCCGCTGATCTCGAGGTCCCGGGAGGCGACCCTCGAGGTGGCGTCGACAGGAGGGTCGAAGCGCAGCACCTCCTCCACCAGGGCGGAGGCCAGGCTCGGGTCGGCCATCAGCTTGGCCTTCTCCGAGGGGTTCAGCATGAGAAGGCGCGCGCCATTACCGATCAGGTCGGTGGTGGTCAGGTTGCCGCCGACAAGCAGGGCCGTGAGGTTGATGCGCAACTCGGTGTCGCTGAGGGGGGTGCCTTCAGCCTGAAGTCGGACCATGTCCGAGATGAGGTCATCGCGGGGATGGGCGCGCCTGTCGGCAATGGCTTCAGCGAAATAGGCTGTCAGGGCGACGCTGGATCGCTCCATGTGGGTCGTCTGGTCGGGATTCCGAAACGGATTCAGCCCCTGGATCAGGCCCTCGGACCAGTCCCTGAAGTCCTCAAGCCGATCATGGGGCACGCCCAGGATCGAGGCGATCACGTCGATCGGGATCGGCACGCAGAACAGGTCCATCAGGTCGACCCCGGCCTTATCGCCGATGCGGTCGAGAGCCTCGTCGACAATGCGCTCGACCTCGGGCCGGAAGCGGGCCACCCGGGCATAGAGGGCGCGGGACAGGGGTCCGCGGATGCGGGCGTGGTCCGGGTCATCCAGGGTCAGTATGCTGGAGGTCTCGCTGCGCGGCAGGCTTGGGTCCGGCGGATCAAACCGCTGCAGGCGCCGGCTGTCCGGATCGGCGAGCAGGGGGTCGCGCCACAGGGTCAGGTCCGTGGCCACGCCCCGGACGTCGGCATAGCGGGACACGAAGGTGGCCCCGCTGAAGGCGTCGTGGTGGACGGGGCAGGCGCTGCGGAGCCGGGCCAGGACACCGGCCGGGTCCCGGCGGTAGTCGTCATCCATGGGCGTCAGCTGAAGGATGGTCGGAAGGGCGTCATCGGCCATGTCAGCCTCCTTGGCGATTGGGAGAGACTATCGTGTCCCGACCGCCGCTCTACAAGCCCCCTCCGCCCCAGAGGCCCTGCCCGAACTGCCCGGCGGCGAGGGCCGCGAACAGGATCAGCCCCGCCAGGGCGTTGGACCGGAAGAGAGCGAGGGCACCGGCGGGGTCGCCCATGTCCAGGCGTGCAGCCTGTCGGGACAGGTGCAGGCCATAGCCCGCGGCCAGGGGCGGGAAGAGGGGACCGAGGCGGGCCGTGAAGGCGCAGGCCAGGGCCAGGAGGAAGGCCAGGACGTAGACGCCCAGGACCGCCTTGGGGGCGGACGGGCCCAGCCGGCGGGCCGAGGAGCGGATCCCGGCCAGGGCGTCATCCTCCATGTCCTGGACGGCATAGATGGTGTCGTAACCCAGGGTCCAGAAAACCCCGCCGAGATAGAGGAGAACAGCGGGAAGCCCGATCTCGCCCGTCACCGCCGCAAAGCCCAGGAGGGCACCCCAGTTGAAGGTCAGGCCCAGCCAGGCCTGGGGCCACCAGGTGATCCGCTTCATGAAGGGATAGGCCGCCACGAGCAGCAGGGAGCCGATCCCCAGGCCAATGGCCAGGGGCGGGAGGGTGAAGAGTACGGCCGCCGCCGCCAGGCTGCAGACGACCAGGTAGGCCCAGGCCTGCCGCACGGAGATCCGTCCCGAGGCCACGGGACGGCCCGCAGTGCGCGCGACCTTGGCATCCAGGTCCCTGTCGACGATGTCGTTGTAGGCGCACCCCGCCGCCCGCATCAGGGCCGCGCCTGCGAAGATCTTGGCCAGCAGGAGCAGGTCCGGCCAGCGGCCTGCCATGGACGTCGCCAGGGCGACCCCCTGCCAGCCCGGGAGCATGAGCAGCCAGATCCCGGTGGGGCGGTCGAACCGGCCCAGCTTCAGCCAGGGTCTCAGGCCCTCCGGGGCGAACCGGTCGACCCAGTTGTCGGGCCGGGCGTCAGGAAGGATTTCGGACTTCGGCGTCTCAGGCATGCCTGCGCTTCTACCAGACTGTGACCAGGCCGCATCAGTCGAAAAGGACTACCCGCCGGCGGGTTGACCCCGGGTTTCCGCAGGGGCATCAAACCTGTGCTCTCAGCAACAGGAAAGGGGGGCCGGAATGACAGAGTTCTTCGCCGCCGCCCTCGGCATCCAGGATCGACTTCGGGGCTGACGCCTCGTCCTGACCGACCGCCGCCGACACCTTCCTGACGTCGCCCCGCCTGTAACCCGGGCCGGGCCAACCCTGCTGAACACATGACTGAACATTACGAAGACGAGGACGAAGCTCCGCGGGAGCGCGCCCTGACCAACCTCCAGGTGCTGGGCTTCATTGCCAGCCTCTGGTTGCGCCACCCCTGGCGGCTGGCCTGGGTCGTGACCTTCTGCCTGGTCTCGATCGGCCTGGACATGGCCATGCCCTGGGCGGCAGGGCGGATGGTGGACACCCTGATCCAGGGGCCCGCCCTGGCACAGGACGCCTGGCGGTGGTGGGCGATCTTCATCGGGCTGGGGGTGACCCTGGCCCTGGTGCGGAACATCCGCGACAAGCCCTGGTGCCAGCTCGCGGCCTTCAACATGAAGGACATGACCGACGCCGGTTTCGCCCGGGTCCAGGCCTACTCCGCCGACTGGCATGCCGACGCCTTCGCAGGCGCGACCGTGCGCAAGCTCAGCCGCGCCATGTGGGCCTACGACCAGGTCTCCGACGCCGTGATCATGTGGATCGGCCCGGCCCTGCTGGTCCTGGTGGGCTTGTCGGTCATGATGATCCTGCGTTGGCCCATGGTCGGCTTGTTCTCCCTTTTCGCTGTCGCCCTGTTCATCGGCTCCAACCTGTTCCTGATCTCCCGCTTCGCCCGGCCCCTAAACCAGCGCTCGGTGTCGCTCGACACCCGGATCGGCGGTGCCCTGGCGGACTCGATCTCGGGCAATGCCGCTGTGCGCAGCTTCGGCGCCGAGGCCCGGGAGGAGGCCAGGATCGCCGGCGTGACGTCGCTCTGGCGCGATGCCGTGATCCGCACCTGGAACAGCTTCACCGACATCTGGCTGGTCCAGAACCTCCTGCTCGCCTTCCTCCAGGCCGGCCTGACAGGTCTTCTCATCTGGCTGTGGACCCGCGGGGAGGCCACCCCCGGCGACGTGGTCTTCGGGGTCACGGCCTTCATGCTGATGAGCGGCTACCTGCGGAACCTGGGCGACAATATCCGCATGCTCCAGAAGGGCCTGGACGATGCCGAGGACCTGGCCCGCTACATGCGCACCGAGCCGCAGGTCCCGGACCAGCCGGGTGCCTCGGCCTTCGCGCCCGGGCCCGGCGAGATCGTCTTTGACAGGGCGGGCTTCGGCTATGCCAGGTCAGGTCGCCAGCTGTTCAGGGATTTCTCCCTGCGTATCCAGCCTGGCGAGCGGGTCGCCCTGGTCGGTCCCACCGGCTCGGGCAAGTCGACCTTCGTCAAGCTGATCCAGCGCCTCTACGACGTGGATTCCGGCGCCATCCGTGTGGATGGGCAGGACGTCACCTCGGTCACCCAGGCCAGCCTGCGGCGCTCCGTTGCCGTCGTGCCGCAGGACCCAGCCCTGTTCCATCGCAGCATCGCCGAGAACATCGCCTACGGCCGGCCGGACGCGACACCAGAAGCGGTCGAGCTCGCCGCGAGGCGGGCCCGGGCCCACGACTTCATCGCCCGCCTTCCGGGGGGCTATGCCACCCTGGTGGGCGAGCGGGGCGTCAAGCTGTCCGGCGGCGAACGCCAGCGCGTGGCCATCGCCCGCGCCTTCCTGGCGGATGCGCCCATCCTGGTCCTCGACGAGGCCACCTCGTCACTGGACGTGGAGACCGAGCGCGAGGTCCAGGCGGCCATGGAGGCCCTGATGGAGGGCCGGACCACGGTGATCATCGCCCACCGGCTCTCGACGGTCCGGACCGCTGACCGGATCCTGGTCTTCGAGAACGGCCGTATCCTCGAGGAGGGCCGCCATGCGGACCTTGTGGCTCAGGGCGGGGCCTATGCCCGGCTCCACGCCGTGACCCTGGGCGCGGCCTGAGACGGGCGGCTTGAGCCTTCGCCCAACGAGGGCCAGAGTGTGGTCGAGTCTGCGGGGTGGAAATGGCCAGCTATCTGGAGACAGTCCGGGAGTGGTTCCGCGCGCGGCTTGATGCGCCGGGTGGCCTGTCCACGCCTGAGGGGGCGGCCCTGGGCCTGCGGGTCCTGGCCATCTGGCGTTCGCGGATGATCGCCCGGGCCCTGCGCGAACAGAATGGCGGCCGGGTCCTGGGCGGCCCCTTCGCGGGCATGGCCTATGTGGAGGACGCCACGGAGGGGGCCCTGGCTCCCCGCCTGATCGGGACCTACGAGGACGAACTGCATCCCCACCTGGCCGAGGCCCTGGCGGCGGATCCTGAGGTCATCCTCGATATCGGATGCGCCGAGGGCTACTACGCCGCGGGCCTGGCCCGGCTGGCCCCCCGCGCCCGGGTCCACGCCCATGACACGTCCGAGACCGCGCAGGCCGCCTGCCGACGGATGGCGGAGATCAACGGGGTGGCCGACCGGGTCGAGGTGGGCGGGCTCTTCCATCCCGGGGACTTCCAGGCCTTTGCCGCCCACCGGTGCCTGGTCATCGTCGACATCGAGGGGGCTGAGGACGACCTGCTCAGGCCCGACCTCGCCCCGGCCCTGGCGGGCATGCGACTGATCGTCGAGACCCATGACGTCTACCGGCCGGGCGTCCTGGACCGGCTCCAGGACCGCTTCGCGGCTACCCATGAGATCACTGTCGTCCGCCCGGGTCCGAAGACCTCGCCCCTGCCTGAGCTTCTTCGCAACCGCAGTCACCTGGACCAGCTGCTTGCCGTCTGGGAGTTCCGCGCCGCCCCGACCCCCTGGCTGGTCATGAAGCCAAGACGGTCAGCCTAGTCGGGCCACCTCGCCCGCAAGGCGGCCGGCCAGGTCGCCCCGGGACTCCACCTCCACCGCCTCCAGCCCCAGCCAGCCCGCCATGCGGCTGAGGTTCCGCGCCAGGGCCTCCGGGGTCTGCGGACCTGCAGCCGGCTCGGCATGGGCGGCCTGGACCCGAAGCCTGCCGCCCTTGCGGTCGGCCTTCAGGTCGACCCGGGCGGTGAGGGCCTCGCCCTCGAGGAAGGGCAGGACGTAGTAGCCGTGCACCCGGCGGTGGGCGGGGGTGTAGATCTCCAGCCGGATGCGTACGTCAAACAGGCGCTCGGCCCGGTCGCGGAACCAGATGAGGTTATCGAAGGGACTGAGGAGGGCCTCGGCCTCGATCCTCCGGGGCGGCCCGGCGTCGGGCGACAGGAAGGCCTGGGCCCGCCAGCCCTCGACCCGCACGGGGGTCAGGTCTCCGGCCTCGACCAGCTCCGCCACCCGCAGCCGGGCGTCTGCGGCGGGCAGGCGGAAATAGTCCCTCAGGTCCGCCTCGGTCGCCACCCCCTGGGCCCGGGCGGCGATCCGCATGAGTTCCCGCTGCGCCTCGCTCCGATCCGGGGTTTGCGCCCGAAGCAGGTGCGGCGGATGGACCTGATCCGGCAGGCCGTAGATGCGCTCGAAGGTGCCTCTGCGGGCGGCGGTGGTCAGGCGTCCCGTCCAGAACAGGCATTCCAGGGCCCGCTTGCCCTCACTCCAGCCCCACCACCCGCCAGCACCCTTTGCGCCCAGGCCCAGCTCGGACGCCGAAAGGGGACCGCGGCGGGCGATCTCGTCCAGTACCTGGTCGATGAATGCCCCGTGCGATTTCAGGAAGCCCGCGACGCCCCGCCAGACCCCGACTCCCGCTTCGGCGTCCTCCATCCGCCAGCGCAGGAGGGGCTGGACCTCGAGGGGTGCCAGGGAGGCCTCATGCATCCAGTACTCGAAAAGGCCTTTTCGGGGGCCCCAGGCCAGATCCTCCAGCGCCTCGCGCGGATAGGGGCCGAGCCTCGAGAACAGGGGAAGGTAATGGGACCGGGCCAGGACGTTGACCGAGTCCATCTGCAGGACACCCAGACGCCGGACCCCGCCAAGGACGTCGGCA
>CAIWHQ010000245.1 GCA_903912465.1 uncultured Alphaproteobacteria bacterium
ATTGATCGATCGTCCTTGATAGATAGGCCCGTAACCCCGGAGTTGGGGCGCACGGGATCAAAAATCGAGGAAGGTCGGTAGCTGGCCCGCTGCAACAGAAGAAGCGTCGAAAAAGCAGCCGAACTTACGAGAATTGACACCCTACTATGACGGAAGCCAGTGCGTCTGGCAAGCGCCGCCCTGAAGGCTAGCCCCGGGAGGCGTCCATGAGCTCGGTGAACCTGCGAAAGAGGTAGAGGGAATCCGTCGGTCCGGGCGAGGCCTCGGGGTGATGCTGGACCGAAAACACCGGGCGACCCGAAAGGGCGATGCCCGCGTTCGTGCCGTCGAACAGGGAGATGTGGGTCTCCTCCACGCCCTTGGGCAGGCTCTCGCGGCTGACGGTGAAACCGTGGTTCATGGAGACGATCTCGACCTTGCCGGTGGTCAGGTCCTTCACGGGATGGTTCGCCCCGTGGTGGCCCTGCTCCATCTTTTCGGTGCGGGCTCCGAGGGCGAGGGCCAGCATCTGGTGTCCGAGGCAGATGCCAAAGACCGGCAGGCCTGCATCCACGAGCTTGCGGATTTCCGGCACGGCATAGACCCCGGTCGCCGCCGGGTCCCCGGGGCCGTTCGACAGCATGACCCCGTCGGGTCGGCGGGCCAGAATGTCCTCGGCGGAGGTCGATGCGGGCACCACGGTCACCCGGGCCCCGCAGGAGGCCAGGGCGCGCAGGATGTTCCGCTTGACCCCGAAGTCCATGACCACGACGTCGTAGCGGTCCTGGGCTGGCCGGGCATAGCCTTCCGGCCAGCCGTAGAGGCCTTCCTCCCAGGTGAAGGTCTGGCGGCAGGTGGCGTCCCGGGCCAGGTCCAGGCCGACCAGGCCCGACCACTCCGACGCCTGCCGGCGCAGGGCTTCGAGGTCAAACCGGCCTTCGGGATCGTGGGCGATGACGGCGTGGGGCATGCCCTGCTCGCGGATGCGGCGGGTCAGGGCGCGGGTGTCCACGCCGGAAATCCCGATCACGCCCCGGCGCGCCATCCAGGTGCCGAGGTCGGACTCCGAACGCCAGTTGGCGGGCGGTGTCGGCGCGTCGCGGAAGATGGCTCCGCGGGCCGCCGTCGCCGAGTCGCCGGCGATCTGCTCGACGTCCTCGCCATTGACCCCGACATTGCCCACGTGGGGAAAGGTGAAGGCGACCACCTGGGCCATGTAGGAGGGATCGGTGAGGATCTCCTGGTAGCCCGTCATGGCGGTATTGAAGCAGACTTCCCCGACCGCGGCGCCGATCGCGCCGCATCCGGCACCCTGGAGGACCGTCCCGTCGGCAAGGACCAGAACTCCCGTCACGCCGGGCAGGAGATCGCTCATGGCAGGCCGCTCCAGGGCTGGGGTGGGGGCTCGCAAAAGGGCGGGCGAGGATGCATCCTGCCCGCCCTTCAGCCGTTGGGGTCTGGTAATGACTCGCGGCGGGCCGGTCAATGCGGAGCCGGCCGGAATGGGCCGCCAACCGGGAGAGATTTCGTGTCCGAGAGCGTCTTCATCGATCCCAGCCGTGAGGCCATGCGAGTCACGACCATCGGCCTCGATGCCGACGACACCCTCTGGCACAACGAGACCCTGTTCCGCCTGACCCAGGAACGGTTCTGCGACCTGTTGTCAGACAAGGCCGATCCCGACGTCCTGATGTCGCGCCTGGCCGAGGTGGAGACGCGGAACCTGCGGCTCTACGGCTACGGTGTGAAGGGCTTCACCCTCTCCATGATCGAGACCGCCATGGAACTCACCCACGGCGAGGCGCCCGCCGCCGTGGTCCGGGAGATCCTTGCCGCCGGCCGGGAGATGCTGAACGAGCCCGTGGAGCCCCTGCCAGGCGTGGAGACGGCGCTGGCGGCCCTCTCCGAAAACTACCGGCTGGTGCTGATCACCAAGGGCGACCTTCTGCACCAGGAGCAGAAACTGGCCGCTTCGGGGCTCGGCGACCTGTTCGTCGCCGTCGAGATCGTCAGCGAGAAGGAGGCCTCGACCTATGCCCGGGTCTTTGAGCGCCATGGATCCGGGCCGGCGAGGTCGCTCATGTGCGGAAACTCCATGCGGTCGGACATCCTGCCTGCCCTCGAGGCCGGTGCCTGGGCCGCCCACGTGCCCTATCCCATGACCTGGGCCCACGAGCACGCCGAGCCGCCCCTCGGCCATCCCCGGTTCGCCGAGCTGTCGACAATCGGCGACCTGCCCGCCTGGGTGGCAGGGCTGGGCTAGAGCGGATCGACACTCCGCGCCTCCGGATCCCGAAGGCGGGTGCCATCCCCCTCCGAGAGCCATCCAAAGGCTCCACCTCAGGGGGAGATGGTGAGGGGAGCAACGGGGCCTCAGTTGACCCCCTCCGCCGCGCTGCGCGCGCCACCTCCCCCTTGGGGGAGGAATTAGAGAGCCAATTGCTCCCCATCAGGGGGAGCTCCCCGCGAAGCGGGGTGAGGGGGTCTACGGAGAAAATCGAGCGCACCCCGGCCTAGTTGGCCGCTGCCGCCCGGGC
>CAIWHQ010000246.1 GCA_903912465.1 uncultured Alphaproteobacteria bacterium
AGGAAGTGCATCTCGATCTTGATCAGGCCGTCGCCCTGGCAGGCCTCACAGCGGCCGCCTTTCACATTGAACGAGAAGCGACCGGGGCCGTAGCCGCGGGCCTTTGACTCGGGCAGGCCGGCGTACCAGTCGCGGATCGGGCCGAAGGCCCCGGTGTAGGTGGCCGGGTTGGAGCGCGGGGTGCGGCCGATGGGCGACTGGTCGATGTCGATGACCTTGTCGAACATCTCCAGCCCCTCGATCCGGTCGAAGGGGGCGGGGGCGTCCGAGGCGTTGTGCAGCCGGCGGGCGGCGGCCTTGTAGAGGGTCTCGATGGTGAAGGTCGACTTGCCGCCGCCGGACACGCCGGTGATGCAGGTGAAGACGCCGCCCGGAATCTCGCCGGTGACGTTCTTCAGATTGTTGCCGGTGGCCCCGCTGATGCGCAGCATCTTCTTGCGGTCGATGGGGCGGCGGCCGTCGGCGGGCAGTTCGATCTCGCGCTCGCCGGTTAGGTATCTGGCGGTCAGGGAGTTGGCGTTGGCCATGACCTCGGCCGGGGTGCCCTGGGCGCAGACCTCCCCGCCGTGGATGCCGGCGGCGGGGCCCATGTCGATGACGTAGTCGGCGGTGAGGATGGCTTCTTCGTCATGCTCGACCACCAGGATCGAATTGCCCAGGTCGCGCAGTCCCCTCAGGCTGTCGAGCAGCCGGGTATTGTCCCTCTGGTGCAGGCCGATGGAGGGCTCGTCGAGGACATAGAGCACCCCGGTCAGGCCGGATCCGATCTGGCTGGCCAGGCGGATCCTCTGGCTCTCACCGCCCGAGAGCGTGCCCGAGGCGCGGGACAGGTTCAGGTAGTCCAGGCCGACATTGACCAGGAACCTGAGCCGGTCGTTGATCTCCTTCAGGATCCTCCGGGCGATCTCCATCTGCTTGGGCGTCAGGCGGGTCTCAAGTTCCGTGAACCAGGACCCGGCCTCCCGGATGGCGAGGCGCGAGACCTCGCCGATATGCCGCCCATCGATGCGCACCGCCAGGGCCTCGGGCTTGAGGCGATAGCCCTCGCAGGCCTCGCAGGGGGTCTCGGACTGGAAGCGCCCCAGCTCCTCCCGGACCCAGGCGGAGTCGGTCTCCCGCCAGCGCCGCTCGAGGTTGGGAAGCACGCCCTCGAAGGTCTTGTTGACCTCGTACTTCCGGGCGTTGTCGTCGTAGACGAAGAGGACCTTCTCGCCGCCGGACCCCTGGAGGACGACCTTGCGCGCAGCCTCCGGCAGGTCCGACCAGGGCGCATCCATCGAGAAGCCATAGTGGCGGGCCAGGGCCTGCAGGGTCTGGGTGTAGAGCGGGGAGGGGCCCTTGGACCAGGGTGCTATGGCCCCGCCATGCAGGGTCCGGCTAACGTCGGGGACGACCCTGTCCCCGTCAAAGGTCAGCCGGGCCCCGAGGCCGTCGCAGGTGGGACAGGCGCCGAAGGGGTTGTTGAATGAGAACAGGCGCGGTTCGATCTCGGAGATGGTGAAGCCCGAGACCGGGCAGGCGAACTTCTCCGAGAAGATCAGCCTGCGGGGTTCCGCCTGGCCGTCTGCGATGTCGGCCCATTCGGCCACCGCAATCCCGTCGGCGAGCTTCAGCGCGGTCTCCAGGGAGTCCGCATAGCGGCCCTCGAGGCCGGAACGCGTGACCAGACGATCGACCACGATGTCGATGTCGTGCTTGAACTTCTTGTCGAGGACCGGCGCGTCCTCAATGGGATGGAAGACGCCATTGATCTTCAGGCGCTGGAAGCCCGCCTTCTGCCATTCGGCGATCTCCCGACGGTACTCGCCCTTCCGACCCCGGACCACCGGCGCCAGCAGGTAGACCCGCTCGCCCTCGGGCAGGGCGGACAGCTTGTCCACCATCTGTGAGACGGTCTGGCTCTCGATCGGCAGGCCCGTGGCCGGCGAATACGGGATTCCTACCCGCGCCCAGAGCAGGCGCATGTAGTCGTGGATCTCGGTGACCGTGCCCACGGTCGAGCGCGGGTTCCGGCTGGTGGTCTTCTGTTCGATGGAGATGGCCGGCGACAGGCCCTCGATCAGGTCGACATCCGGCTTGCTCATCAGTTCGAGGAACTGGCGCGCATAGGCCGAGAGGCTCTCGACATAGCGCCTCTGGCCCTCGGCATAGATGGTGTCAAAGGCCAGGGAGCTCTTCCCCGACCCCGACAGGCCGGTCATGACAACGAGCTTCCCCCGGGGGATGTCGATGTCGACATCCTTGAGGTTGTGCTCGCGGGCGCCCCGCACCCGGATGAAGTTCTGTTCGTCCGACATGGCGTCCGGTCGCCGCCCGGAGGCCGGGACGGCGGATTCCCCCTTGAAGAAAGCCCCGGATATCACCGGAACATGTGGCGAACAAGCGGCCCGGGCCTGGCCGGCCCTGACCGCCTGTGGATCAGCTCTCGCGGTTGGCGTAGACCGGCTTTCGCTTCTCCAGGAAGGCGCGGACGCCCTCGGCGAAATCCCCGTCCTGGGCGCAGAGGATCTGGTTGCGGTCCTCCATGGCGATGGCCGCCTCCAGGCCCTGGGCGTCGATGGCGTGGTTGAGGGCCTCCTTGGTGAGCCGAAGGCCCAGGGGCGTGGCGTGCAGCATGTCGGCGGCGAACTCGCGGGCCTCGGCCTCAAGGTCGCCGGCGTCGACGATGCGGCTGATCAGGCCCAGCTGCAGGGCCCGTTCGGCACCCATGAATCGCCCCGTCAGCATGTATTCCGCGGCCACCGAACTGCCCACCATCCGGGGCAGGAAGTAGCTGACGCCGATGTCGCAGGCCGACAGGCCAATCCGGATGAAGGCGGCGTTCATCTTGAGGGAAGGCGTGGCGATCCGCACGTCGGAGGCCAGGGCCAGGGCAAAGCCGCCACCGCTGGCGGCGCCGTCGACGCAGGCGATGATCGGTTGCGGGCACCGGCGCATGGCGATGACGATCTCGCTGATCCGCCTCTGACCGGTCAGTCCTGCACCGACCGAGCGATTGGTGTTGTCGCCGCTGCGTTCCTTCAGGTCCAGGCCGGCGCAGAAGGCCTTTCCCGCCCCCCTCAACACCACCACCCGCACGTCTCGCCGCCAGTAGAGGCCGACGAAGAAGTCCCTCAACTCCTCCACCAGCTGCGGGTTCAGGGCGTTCAGCCGGTCAGGCCGGTTCAGGGTCGCCCAGGCAACTTCGTCTTCGATGCGAATGTCGAGATGTTGGTAGGTCATCAGTCGCCTTTCCGGGTCTGCAGTCGATCCCGGACGGCTTCCGTCGTCTTCAGGACGCGCAGGGCGTTGCCGCCCCAGATCTTGTTGATGTCCGCGGCCGAGTAGCCCGCCGCGAGGAGGCGCCGCGTGATCTCAGGAAAGTCGGAGACGTCATTCAGTCCGTCGACGCCGCCGCCCCCGTCGAAGTCACCGGATACGCCGACGTGGTCGGGCCCCACCAATGCGAGGGCGTGGAGCATGTGCTTCATGAAGTCTTCGATGTTGGCCCTCGGGACTGGCCAGCGGGCATCGATCGATTTCCGCCCCTCGGTGAAGGCCTTGCGCTGGGCGTCCGTCATGTCCTGCCCGCTTACGCCCAGGGACTTGGCGAGGTCCTTCAACGCGGCCTCCCGCTCCGGGATCCGCGGTGTCGGGACCATATAGGCCGAGAAGGCATTGATCTGGATGACCCCGCCCTTGGCGGCCAGGGCGCGAAGGCGCGCGTCATCCACGTTCCGGGGGTGATCGAAGACATCCTTGCAGCCCGAGTGCGACAGGATGAGCGGGGCCTCGGACAGGGCGATCATCTGGTCCAGGGCGGCGTCGCTGGCATGGCTGGCGTCGATCACCATGCCCAATCGGTTGGCCTCGGCCACGAAGGCGCGCCCGGCCGGCGAAAGGCCGCCCCACTCCGCCGTATCGGTCGCAGAGTCGGCCAGGTCGCTGTTGCGGAAGTGCACGGGCCCGATCATCCGCACGCCCAGCCGGTAGAAGGCCTGCATGAGGGACGGGTCCCCGGCGACGGGGGATCCATTCTCCATGCTCATGAAGACGAAGCGCTTCCGGGCGGCGAGGATCCGCGCGGGATCGTCGGCTGTCAGGGCCAGGGCGAAACGGTCGCTGTGGCGGGCCACCATCTCGCGGATCTCGGAGGCCCTGAAGAGGGCGTGGTCCCGGGCGGCGGCATTGCCCGCGGCACCCCGGCCCCCCTGCGGCGTGAAGACGACGAAGAAGCCGCCGTCGACTCCGCCCTCGATCATCCGGGGCAGGTCGACCTGGCTGCCGTCCCGGGCGGTGTCGTGGCGGTCGAGTATGCTCCAGCCGGGCCGGCCCAGGTTCGCCGGCGTGTCGAAATGGGTATCCAGCACCACCGCCGCCTCATGGGTACGGCGAGGGTCCGGGCTGGCGGCGTATGCAGGCGCAGTGACGCTCAGGCTGAGGAGGGTCGACAAGCAGAGGCTGGCGAGAAGCGCCGATCTTGGGGGCACGTGAGGAACTCCGGTGGCTCCACACACTTCCCGCACGGCTGCGTCCCTTGCAACCCCCGATGGGTCCGTCCCGGCGCGGACTCAGGCCCTCTGGTTGAGGGTAATCGAGGTGGCCGTGTTGAGATCGTGCGTCTTGGCGCTAGGTCCGTAACCAATGCCCTTCGACCTCTGGGCGGCGACCTCGGTGGCGATGGCCTGGACCAGTCCCTCCGTGACGGTGCGGGCGGCGTCCAGGGCGCGCCCCTGCCGGGCCAGGACGGCATCGAAGGCCTCTGTCGCCCGCATCAGCCGGGTCCGGCCGTCAAGCGTCGCCGACGCGACCAGGTCGGGATTGGCACGCACCCGCGCAGACTCGTGCCGGTACAGATTGGCGAGCCGGGAGGTCTCCTCCACCAGGGCCGCGGCGTCCTGCGGGCGGTGGGTCTCGAAGGCCTGGGCCTCTGCGGCGATGAGTTCGGTCAGCCGTTCGGTAAGGGCGATTAGCTGGTCGACGCGCTCATCGGCGTTATCTGCGGATAGGGCCATGGACATTCTCCTAGCTAAGCCCCTGGAGCTTGAGCATTTGTGCCTGGACGGGGCCGGCCAGGCCGATCCCCCCGGAACGGACGATCTGCCGGGCCACGGCGTCGCCCAGGAAAGAGCGGAAAGCTGCCTCGCCCGACCCACCGGTGAATGGACCGGAGGTATCCAACTCCGAGAACATCTGGTTGATCATCACCGACAGGAAGGAGGCTTCGAAGTCCTGAGCGGACTTTGCGATCCGGGTCCTCTGCAAGGTGTCGGCCGGCGAGGGGGGCAGGGGCGCGGTGGTCGCGGAGGCGGAAACGGGAGCAGCCGGGCTCATCACATCACCTCGATATCGGCCT
The DNA here is from genome assembly GCA_903912465.1 of uncultured Alphaproteobacteria bacterium. Classification (GTDB taxonomy): domain Bacteria; phylum Pseudomonadota; class Alphaproteobacteria; order Caulobacterales; family Caulobacteraceae; genus Phenylobacterium. Next base: position 5,336 of record CAIWHQ010000246.1, read on the forward strand.
GGAGGGCGCCGGCCGCCTTGATGGCCTGCAGGATGGAGATCATGTCCCGTGGGGTGACGCCCAGGGTATTCAGACCCGCGACGAGGCTGGACAGGGAGGCACCCTCCCGGAGGGTAATCAGCTGCCTGCCCTTCTCCTCCTCGACGTCCACCGTCGACTGAGGAGTCACGGTCGTCTGGCCCTGCGAGAAGGCGTTGGGCTGGCTGACGGCGGGAGTCTCCTGAACCCGGATGGTCAGGTTGCCCTGGGCGATCGCAACCGTGGAGATCCTCACGTTTTCTCCCATGACGATCACGCCGGCGACCTCGTCGATGACCACCTTGGCGGGCTCGTCAGTGTCGACAGGCAGGTTCTCGATGCGCGAGATCATGGCGACCATATTCACCCCCATCGGCGGGCGGAGGGTGATGATCGTGGGGTTCTCCACTGTGGCCGAGCCCGGGTAGATGCCGTTCACGGCGTCGGCCACCCGGCGGGCGGTGGTGAAGTCCGGGTTGCGCAGGGTCATCCGCATCTGCGGCATGGAGGCCAGCTGGAAACCGAGCTCACGCTCGACGATGGCACCCCCCGCGATGCGACCCGAGGTCGGCACGCCCTTGGAGATGGAGCTTCCCGAGGCACCTCCCGCCGAGATTGCGCCCGTCTGGACCGTACCCTGGGCGACGGCATAGGCTTCGCCGTTCGCGCCCATCAGCGGCGTCACAAGCAGGGTTCCGCCCAGCAGGCTCTTGGAATCGCCCATGGCGGAGACCGTGGCGTCGATCGGCGCACCCGCCGTGGTGAAGGGTGGCAGTCGTGCGGTGACCATGACCGCAGCGACGTTCTTGGTGTTGAGGTTGGTCTCCCGGATGTTGACGCCCAGGCGCTCCAGCATGGCCTCAAGGCTCTGCCGGGTGAAGGGGGCGTTCCGCAGGGAGTCACCCGTACCGTTCAGGCCGACGACCAGGCCGTATCCCACCAGCATGTTGTCCCGGACACCCTCGAACTCGACGATATCCTTGATCCGGGACCGGGCCTGGGCCTCGCCGCCAATTCCGGCGAGGAGGAGGGCCCCCGCCAGGGCCAGGCTGAAGAAACGACTGCGTCGGAACATGAGTGCGCCTTCCGGGCGATTGAACCCAGCCCCGCCTTGCGAGACCCGTGCCACCCGCTGGCCCTGAAAAACCCTTTAGAGTCAGAAGACTCTCCGCCATCGCCCCAGAGGCATTGGCGCCGGGTGCAGAAATTGCCCGGCATTAACCATACCTCAAGCCCGGAGGGTCTAGGGTGAGACTATGAAAGTCACGGGTCCAGGCGGCGTCTCAGGCAGCGCCCCCGCCTCCAAGAAGGCAGGGGCTTCCGGCGGTGCCTTCAGCCTGCCCTCTGCGGCGGCAGCCGGGCAGTCGGCCACGGCCGCGCCGGTCTCAGGGCCCTCGGCGCTGATGGGCGTTGAGTCCCTTCTCGCCCTGCAGGATGCCGGCGGTCCGCTTGAGGGCCGCAGGCGCTCCATGCGTCGGGCCGTCCGGCTCCTGGACGTTCTCGATGACCTGAAGGTCGCCCTCATCGACGGCATGCTGCAGCCGGACCAGATCCGCGCACTGTCCCTGGCCATTGCCGAACAGAGGGCAACAACAGGCGAACCAGCGCTCGAAGCGGTTCTCGACGAGATCGAGACCCGGGCCGCAGTGGAACTCGCCAAGCTTGAGGTTCTCGGTCTCAGGTCCTGAGGGGCGTTCAGGGACGTTGCGCGACCAATCGGGTTTGCTATAAGCGCGCGCACATCAGGGCTTTGCATCCCGGGGGTGAGGTGTCTATGCCCAAGGCCGACGTTTTGGCGAGTGATCCGGAGTATCGTCCTTCTGAGGACGAGACTTTCATGAACCAGCGGCAGCTAGAGTACTTCCGCCGTAAGCTGCTGGCCTGGAAGGATGAGATCCTCCGGGAATCCCGGGAGACCGTGGTCCACCTTCAGTCTGAGACCGAGAACCATCCCGATCTCGCCGATCGGGCGACGTCCGAAACGGACAGGGCCCTGGAACTCCGCACCCGCGACCGACAGCGCAAGCTGATCTCCAAGATCGACGAGGCCCTGCGCCGCATCGACGAGGGCTCTTACGGCTATTGCGAGGAGACGGGAGAGCCGATCGGCATTGCCCGCCTTGACGCCCGGCCCATCGCCACCCTGAGCCTCGAGGCGCAGGAGCGTCATGAGCGCCGCGAGCGGATCCACCGTGACGACTGAAGCCTCGGCGCTTCCCCCGATCGACCCCTTCTACGCCATCGGTCTCAGCGTCCTGGCCCGCAGGCTGGAGGCCGAAGGCGCACCCATCATACACATGGAGTTCGGGCAGCCCTCCACGGGTGCGCCGGCGGGAGCTATTGTGGCGGCCCACCAGGCTCTGGACTCTGATCCAGGCAGCTATTGGGAGAGCCAGGAACTCAGGGTCCGCTTAAGCTGTCACTATCAGGAGACCTATGGCGTCGACCTGCCGGCCAGCCGGATCCTCCTGACCTGCGGCGCCTCGCCGGCCCTCGTCCTGGCCCTGTCCGCCCGCTTCGCCGCCGGGGATCGGGTCGCCCTGGCACGGCCCGGCTATGTCGCCTACCGCAATACCCTGCGCGCCCTGCACCTGGAGCCAGTGGAGATCCCATGCGGTCCAGAGGTCGGCTACCAGCTGACGGCCTCCGCACTGGAGCGGATCGAAGGGCCCCTGGCCGGGGTGATCATCGCCAGTCCGGCGAACCCCACCGGATCCATCCTTGCGCCCCGTGAGATTGAGGCCATCGTCCGGACGTGCGAAGCGCGCGGCCTGGGACTGGTCTCCGACGAGATCTACCACGGCCTGTCCTATGTGGAGCCAGCGAGGTCGGTCCTGGAGTTCACGGATCAGGCCTTCATCGTGAACAGCTTCTCCAAGTATTTCAGCATGGTGGCCTGGCGGCTCGGCTGGTTGGCGGCACCAGCGTCCCATGCTGACCGAGCCCGGGCCCTGATCAGCAACCTGTTCCTGACGCCGCCCTCCCTGAGCCAGCACGCCGCCCTGGCCGCTCTCGACTGCCGCGAGGAGCTCGAGGCGAACATTCAGGTCTACCGGCGCAACCGGACCGTCCTGCTCGAGGCCCTCCCGCGCCTTGGCCTCGCCTCCATAGCGCCGCCGGACGGTGCCTTCTACATCTACGCGGATGTCGGCCACCTCACCGACGACAGCCTGGCTTTCTGTGAGAAGATCCTGCGGGAAACCGGCGTGGCCCTTGCGCCAGGCATAGATTTCGACCCGGTGGATGGCCATCGGTTCATCCGCATCAGTTTCGCTGTCTCTACGGACCTGGTCCATGAGGCCGTCGACCGCCTGGCTCCCTGGTTCGCGGCCCAGCCGCCAAGGACCTGAATCTGTGGGCTTGACCCATCCGGCGGAGGGTCGAAACTCCCCGTGACGCTGCCCGCCACCGGGCTAGGGAGACTCCGGACCCCATGAACGCCCTGTCCCGGTTTCTGACGGATGAGTATCTCTGGATCGTCGGCCTGACTGTATTCATCCTGATGGTGACGGTCCGGTCCCTTGCCGAGCGGATTCGGCGGCGCCGGTCGAGTGCGGTCGGGGAGGGGGTTTCCCAGGCCGGGGAAGGGCTGATCGCCACCGCCGTCGTCGGCCTCCTCTCCCTCCTGATTGCCTTCACCTTCTCCCTGGCCCTGTCACGTCATGAACTCAGGCGGACCCTGGTCGTTGAGGAGGCCAATGCGATCGCTTTGGGCTACATGCGCGCCCAGCTGCTAGACCAGCCCTACCGGAGCGACATCAGCAACATCATCGTCTCCTACGCTCAGGTACGACGCGTCAGCGCGGAACTCTGGGGACCAGCCCAGTTGGCCGCCCAGAAACATTCCGAGGCCCTGCAGGTTCCCCTCTGGCAACGCACGGCGGCAGCGGCGCGGGCGTCGCAGACCCCCGCCCTCGCCAATGCCCTGGTCCAGAGCATCACCCGGATGATTGAGGTCGAGGCGCAGAGGAAGGCCGCCCTGGACGCCCGGATTCCCCCCGCCGTCCTCTTGGCCCTCATGGCCTATGCCGTCTGCGTCGCCGGGATTCTGGGCTATGTCGCCGCCGGGGCCCACGGCCACCGAAGTCACATCTCGTGGGTGATGTTCATGCTGATCGCCCTGGCCTTCAGCATCATCCTCGATCTGGACCGGCCCGGCGACGGACTTATCGTCGTCTCGGAAGCGAACATGAATGACATGATCCGCGCCCTGCCAACCTACACTCTGCCGGAGCCGAAGCGCTGAATCTGCTGACCCGGCGACTGGCGGCGCGGAGCGGTCGGGGCTAAAGGTCAGGTCATGACCCGGTCCATTGTCATTGCCGCCGTCCAGGCCAATCCCACTGTCGGCGCCATTGCCGCCAACGAAGCCCTCGCGCGTCGCAGGTTCTCAGAGGCCCGTGCGGCCGGGGCCGACCTCGCCGTCTTTCCCGAACTCTTCATCAACGGGTATCCTCCAGAGGACCTTGCCCTCAAGCCGGCCTTCTGGCGCGCAGGCCGGGAGGCCGTCGAGCGCCTGGCCCTCGTGACCGATGAAGACTTTGCCGCCCTCGTGGGCGTGATCTGGCCTGCGGAGGCACCCGGCCGTCGTCCCCGGAACGGTCTCGCCTTCCTGGCAGGCGGCAAGGTCCAGGGCGTGGCCTTCAAGTGCGACCTGCCCAACTACGGCGTGTTCGACGAGAAGCGCGTCTTCGAGCCGGGGGAGGGTCCTAGGGTCTTCACCTGGAAGGGTGTGCGCCTTGGCGTTCCGATCTGCGAGGACATCTGGACCTCCGGTGTCTGCGCTGACCTTGCGGCGGACGGCGCCGAGATCCTCGTCGTACCGAACGGCTCTCCCTACCGCCGGACCGCCGACCAGGAGCGTACAGAGATCGTCCGGGCCCGCGTGGCCGAGACCGGTCTCCCGATGGTCTACCTGAACGAGGTGGGCGGCCAGGATGAACTCGTGTTTGACGGGGCGTCTTTTGCCCTCGACGGACGCGGGCGGGAAGTCATGCGCCTGCCCATGTTCGAGGAAGCGACCGGCGTCATGCGCTGGACCGAGGGACCCGAAGGCTGGACGGCCAACGAAGCCCCCATCGCGGGGTGGATGGAGGGGCCCGGCGAAATCTACCACGCCATGGTGTTGGGGCTCCGGGATTACGTGAACAAGTCCGGCTTTCCCGGCGTCCTGCTCGGCCTGTCCGGGGGGGTGGACTCGGCGATCACGGCGGTGGTGGCCGCCGACGCCCTCGGGCCCGACCGGGTCCGGTGCTTCATGCTCCCCTCCCGCTACACCAGCCGCGAGAGCCTGGAGGACGCCGAGGACTGCGCCCGGCGGCTTGGCGTCCGTCTCGACGAGGTGCCGATTGCACCTGCCATCGACGCCTTCGCCGCCATGCTCACCCCCCTGTTCGAGAACCGTCCACCTGACCTCACCGAGGAAAACATCCAGGCGCGCATCCGGGGGCTGTCCCTCATGGCGCTTTCGAACAAGCTGGGGTCCATGCTCCTGACGACCGGCAACAAGAGCGAGATGGCGGTCGGGTACGCCACCCTCTACGGCGACATGTGTGGCGGCTTCAATGTGCTCAAGGACCTCTACAAGACCGAGGTCTACGAGGTGTGTCGGTGGCGGAATGCCCACGATCCTTTCGGCGTCGCAAGGGACCCCATTCCCGACCGCATCCTGACCAAGCCGCCTTCGGCCGAGCTGCGCCCTGACCAGAAGGACCAGGACAGCCTGCCCGAGTACGCGGATCTCGACGCCATCCTGCATGGATTGGTGGAGGAGGAGGCTTCGCTCGACGAGATCGTCGCCCGGGGGTTCCCGCGCGAGATGGTCGAGCGCGTGCAACGCCTGCTGTACAGCTCGGAGTACAAGCGGCGACAGGCCGCGCCCGGTGTGAAGATCGGCCTGAAGGCCTTCGGGCGGGACCGACGCTATCCCATCGTCAACGGCTTCCGCGACCAGGTCTACGGCGAATGAGTCGCAGGTGCCGGGTCGGGTTTCTGCCGCTTGCGGGCCTGCTGGCCCTGGCGGCGTGCAGTCCCGGCGGCACCCGTTCCCCGGATGAAACGGCGAGGCGCCAGGAGGAGGCGGCCTATCTTGCGCCGCCCCGGGTCGATCGCGCTGACTTTGGGCCCGGGGGTTATTCCCTCGAGGGGCGGGCAGCCAAGGGCGCTGAGGTGCGCCTGGCCAGCCCTGGGGGGGACGGGGTCACCGCCCGGCCCGATGCAGAGGGCCGATGGCAGCTGACGGTGCCTGTCGCCGGCGCGGGTGCCATCTATGGGCTTTCCGAGACCTTCGCCGGGCGAAAAGTTCAGGCTGAAGGCTACCTCTTCCTCTCGCCCCAGCACGGTGCCTGGCTGCTTCGGGCGGGCGCGGGTGCCCGCGCCGTGTCGCCGGGCGCGACGGCACCGATCGTCCTGGATACCGACCGCGCGGGCGGCACCGTGGTCTCGGGGCGGGCAGCGCAGCGGGGCCTGGTCGGAGTCCAACTCAACGGCAGCCGCATGGGCGAAGGCCGGGCCGATGATGCGGGCATCTTCGAGATTCGCCTGAAGGGTCCGGCACCCCCGGGCGCAAACCGACTGCGGATCTTTGGCGACGGGATCAGCGAAGAGCGGACCCTGAACCTCTCGCCGACCGTCCCGCCGGTGGGCGGTCCCCTTCGCGTGACGCCCCAGGGCGCCGGCCTGCGCATCGACTGGTTGACCCCGGGCGGTGGGGTTCAGTCCACTCAGATCCTTCCCTGAGGCCAGCGGCGGTGGCGTTTCAGCATGGCGGCAGGATGGGGGGCGAGACGGCGCCGGCGGGCGTTCGTTTCGACTTCTGGTCCTCGATGGCCGACCTCTGGCGGCTGGTACTCCGCTGCGGTGCACCGGGCCTGGGCTGGCGGATCGGGCTCGCCCTGGTCCTGATCTTCGCGGGGAAGGCCGCCGGCGTCGCCGCACCGGTCCTGCTGGGCGATGCGATCAACCGACTGACAGTACCCGGGCTTGGTAATGGAGCTCCGGCGCTGGGCGGGGCCTTCATTCTCCTCGCCCTGGGGTTCGCGGGCCTGCGGATGGTTGCTGCCGTGGCACCCAACGCCCGCGAGGCCATCTTCACGCCGGTGTCCCAGGCGACCATGGCCCGCGCAGCCGAGGAAAGCTTCGCCCACGTCCTGACCCTCTCGCTCGACTACCACCAGGGTAAACAGACCGGAGCCCTGGCACGGGTCATCGACAGGGGCTCGCGCTCAACCGACTTCCTGATCCGGAGCGTCGTCTTCAACCTCGGCCCGACCGCCCTTGAACTGATGATGGCCATGGGGGTCATGGTGGCGCGGCTGGACTGGCGGTTCGCCGCGGCGACCTTCGTCACCATCGTCATCTACGCCGCCCTGACCTTCCGGATCACCGACTGGCGACTTTCCCATCGCCGGGAGCTGAACCTCGCCGATGGAAAGGCTGCCGGCCTGTCCGTCGACGCCCTGATGAACTTCGAGACGATCAAGGCCTTCGGGCGGGAGCAGGGGACGGTGGCCGGCTACGCCTCGGCCCTGGCGGACTACGTGCGGGCCGCCGTCCGGGCCAACACCTCCCTGTCCCTGCTCAACGCCCTGCAGGCCCTGATCCTGAATGTCGGCCTCGCCGCCATGGTCCTGCTGGCGGGCCTCGAGGTGCTGGAAGGCCGGATGCAGGTCGGTGACATGACGATAGCCGTCCTTCTGGTCATCGGCCTCTACCAGCCGCTCAACATGCTGGGCTTCAACTACCGCGAGATCCGCCAGGCCTTCATCGATATGGAGCAGATGGTCGAGATCGGCCGGATTGTTCCCGATGTCGCCGACCCTGTTCCCGCCCGTCCCCTTCCGCCGGCTTCGGGATCGGGGGCCCGTCTGACCTTCGACGCGGTGGGCTTCCGGCATGGATCGCGGGCGACAGGTCTTGAGGACATCACCTTCGAGACGGCACCTGGAACCACCACGGCCATCGTCGGGCCATCAGGTGCCGGCAAGACCACCATAGTCCGGCTGGCCCTGCGCCTCGTCGATCCGGGGTCAGGCAGGGTGACCCTCGACGGCATTGACCTCAGGGATCTTGCCCGCACGGATCTGCGGCGCGCTGTGGCCCTGGTCCCACAGGATGTCGCCCTGTTCAACGACACCCTGGGTGCCAACATCGCCTTCGCCCGGCCAGACGCGACGGAGGCGGAGATCCAGGCCGCCGCCGAGGCGGCGGAACTTGCTGCCTTCATCCAGGCGACGCCGGGGGGCCTCTCGGTCCGGGTGGGCGAGCGGGGCCTGAAGCTTTCG
>CAIWHQ010000247.1 GCA_903912465.1 uncultured Alphaproteobacteria bacterium
CAGCGGCTGTCGGTGAAATCCTTGGAGACGAAAAATGAGCCGTGAGCTCTTCCTGGGCCGGTTAAGAACCGGCCTCGCCGGCCTGCCGCCGGAGACCATCTCGGACTATGTGTCCGATTATGCCGCCCACTTCGACGAGGGCATCGCCGCTGGCCGCAGCGAGGCCGACGTCGCTGCCGGTCTTGGCGATCCTGCCCGCCTGGCGCGAGAGCTGAAGGCTGAGGCAGGCCTGAAGCGCTGGGAGGCCGAGCGCAATCCCTCTGCTGCCGCAGGCGCCATCTTCGCCGTGCTCGGGTTGGGCGTTGTCGACGTCCTGATCCTGTTGCCCATCCTGCTGCCCATCCTGGGCACGCTGCTGGGCTTTGCCATCGCCTCGGTGGTGGGTTTCGGGGCCGGGGCCTTCGTCTTCGTGCTCGGCGCCTTCGCCGGCGTTGCCCGGGATGTCGCCGCCGCCATGCTGGCGGGTCTCGGGGTCATGGCTGGATCGGTCTCCCTCGGCGCCCTCATCGCCCTGGTCACCGTGGGCCTTGTCAACGCCCTCGTCTGGTACGGCCGCCTGCACCTGAAGCTTCTCAAGCCCGCCCTTGAAGGCGGGGAGGTCCGCTCATGATCCGCACACTCGCCATCATCGCCGCTGCAGGCTTCGTCCTGTGCCTTGGCGCCCTGTCCGCCGCCATCGCCTTCGCCGGGGGCCCAGGCGGCCTGCATGACAGGTTCAGCCAGATTACCAAGGAGATGGATCTCTCCATCGATTCCGATGACGGATCCGAGATCATCCTCGGTGACTCCGGACCGCGCGCCACCCGCAAGCTGGCCTGGGACGGCACCGACACCCTCGACATCGACGCCTTCGCCGACGTGACCTACGTCCAGGGTCCCGCCCGCAGCGTGAGCCTGGAGGGGCCCGCCGCCCTGCTCGACAGGATCACCGTCAAGGACGGCCGGATCGATTTCGACGGATCCCGCTGGAAGGGCGGCGCCCTCAAGGTGGTCATTGAGGCGCCCGGGGTCACCCGCTTCGACATGGGTGGCGTCCAGGATCTGAAGATTACCGGATACGACCAGGACACACTGGAGATCAGTCTCAGCGGTGCCGGGCGTGTCACGGCCAGCGGCAAGGCCCGCAAGGCGAGCCTCGATATCTCAGGTACCGGCGCGGCCAACCTCGCCGCCCTCGAGGTCGAAGAGGCCGAGGTCGACCTCTCCGGCGCGGGCAAGGCGACCCTGGGTCCGAAGCAGTCCGCGAAGATCAACGTGTCCGGGATCGGGGAAGTCGAGCTCACTCGCCGGCCCGCCCAGCTGGAGCAAAACATCTCCGGTGCGGGCCGGGTTAGCCAGCCGGGTCTTCCCGGCTAGGGCCCGAGGCGCTATCTGGGGCGGAAGGGGAGACCTCCATGAAACCTTCCGCCCTTTTCCTCGTCCTGACCCTGCTGGCCACGCCCGCCGCCAGCCTTGCGGCCCCGGCTCCCGTCACCCGCCAGCCCGTGGACGTCGCAGCCCATTACTCTGGTCAGTGGCTGGAAATCGCCCGCCGGCCCATGCTGATCACCCGGGGCTGTGTGGCGGCCACCACCGACTACACGCCGCGCGCCGATGGCGGGATCGACGTCCTCGACGCCTGTTACCGGGACGGCAAGCGGGTGGAGATCGCCGGTAAAGGCGAGATCCTCGACCCCGGAACCCAGGCCCGCCTGAAGGTGACCTACAATCCCTTCGTGGTCTGGGAATATCAGGTCCTCCACCGGGATCCGTCGGGCGCCTGGTTCATCTCGTCGGACCCGAAGTTCCGCAACCTCTTCATCTTCGCCCGCCAGCGGCCGACCGAGGCCGAGCAGAAGGTCATGGTCGAGAAGGCCGCCGCCCTCGGCTACGACGTCACCCAGTTGGAATTTCCCGCCCTCGATCGCTGATCCGGGTTGACGCCCGGCCTCTCCTTGCGGTCCTTCATTCCCGACACAAACGGGAGGATGACCCATGGCCTATCGGCCTTTTGATCTGACGGGAAAGGTGGCCCTGGTCACCGGTGGTAATGGCGGCATCGGCTTCGGCATGGTCGAGGCCCTGGCTCAGGCCGGGGCGGACGTGGTCATCTGGGGCTCCAACGGTAAGAAGAATACCGCCGCCGCCGAGGCCTTGAAGGACTCCGGCGTCCGGGTCCTGACCCAGGTCGTCGACGTGGCCGACGAGAACGCCGTGCGCGAGGGCATGGCCGAAGCCGTCCGCCAGATGGGCCGGATCGACACGGTGGTCGCCAACGCCGGTATCGGCGGCGGGGCCTCCTCCTTCGCCGAATTCCCCACCGAGACCTACCGGCGTGTGCTGGCGGTCAACCTGGACGGCGTCTTCTTCACCTTCCGCGAGGCCTGCAAGCACATGGTCGAGCGGGCCAACGGGGGCGACAAGGCGGGCGGGTCCCTGGTGGTGATCTCCTCGCTCTCCGCCTACGACGGTGCCCCGCGGAACGAGGCCTACGCCGCCACCAAGGGGGCGGTGATCTCCATGATCCGCTCCATCGCCGTGGAGCACGCCCGTTACGGCGTTCGCGCCAACGCCGTCCTGCCGGGCTGGATCGCCACCGACATGACCGCTGGTGCCCAGGGCAATGACAAGTTCAACGATGCGGTGATCCGCCGCGTGCCGGCGCGTCGCTGGGGCCAGCCGGCGGACTTCGGCGGTATCGCCGTCTACCTGTCCTCCGACGCCTCGGCCTTCCACACCGGCGACAGCTTCCTGATCGACGGCGGCTACGGGATCTTCTGATCCCGGCGGATCAGACCCGGTCGAGGGCCTGAACCACGTCCTCGGCAAGGTCCTCGGCGTCCTCCAGTCCGACGCTCATCCGTACCCAGCCCTCGGTAAGGCCGATCTCCAGCCGCTCGGATTCCGACAGGGACCGGTGGGTGGTGGTGCTGGGGTGGGTGGCCATGGACTTGGCGTCGCCCAGGTTGTTCGAGATGTCGACGATCCCCAGGGCGTCCAGGAAGGCCCAGGCCCGCTCCCGGGTTCCCAGGTCGAAGGCCACGACATTGCCGGGCCCAGTCATCTGCCGGGCGATCAGGTTGGCCTGGGGGTGATCCTGCCGGCCGGGGAAGACCACCCGACCAATGGCAGGATGGCTGGCCAGGGCCTCGGTGACCTTGCCGGCATTCTCCGACTGGCGCCGCACGCGCAGGTCCAGGGTTTCCAGGCCCTTCAGCAGGACCCAGGAGTTGAAGGGCGACAGGGCCGGGCCGGTATGCCGCAGGATATCGCGGTAGGCCTCTGTCATCAGCTCGGCGCTCCCCAGAATGGCGCCGCCCAGCACCCGGCCCTGGCCGTCAATGTGCTTGGTGGCTGAGTAGACGACGATGTCGGCTCCCAGCTCCAGGGGCTTCTGGAAGATCGGGGTGGCGAAGACATTGTCCACCACCAGCCGGGCGCCGGCAGACCGCGACAGGGCGGCCACCTCGGCGATAGGGGTCACCTCCAGAAGGGGATTGGCCGGGCTCTCCACCAGGAAGGCCCGGGTGTTGGGTCGGACGGCGGCCGCCCAGGCCGCCGGGTCCGTGGCGTCGACGAAGGTCACGTCCACCCCGAAGCGCGGCATCCACTGCGACAGGATCCAGCGGCAGGAGCCGAACAGGGCCCGCCCGGCAACGACATGGTCGCCAGCCCGCACCAGGCCCTGCAGGGCCACGTGCACTGCCGACATTCCCGAAGCCGTGGCCCGGCAGACCTCGGCGCCCTCCAGCAGGGCCAGGCGGTCCTCGAACATCTGGGTCGTCGGGTTCCCGAAGCGCTGGTAGATGAATCCCGGATCCTCGCCGGAGAAGCGCCGGTCGGCCGCCGCGGCGCTCTCGTAGGCGAAGCTCTGGGTCAGGTAGAGGGCCTCGGAGATCTCGCCGTAGGGCGAGCGGGCCATGCCGCCACGTACCAGTCGGGTCTGGGGGCGCCAGTCCTTGGGGTCTTGGGTCATGAGCGGTCTCCGTATCAGGAGCCTGCTTCAACAGGGCCGGACACCACAGGTCAAGCGGCGGCTCGGACAGGGCTCCCGGACAGCCTTGCCAAGCGGGCTCCCGGCGGCGAGTGTCCCCCCATGTCCGAGACTTCGCCTGCGGGGATTCTGCCCTGCCAGACCCTGGAGGCCCTGATCGCGCAGGCGGCGATCACCGCCGCCCGCCCCTTCGACGCCGACCAGGTCCAGCCGGCCAGCCTGGACCTGCGCCTGGGCCTGCGCGCCTGGCGGGTCCGCGCCTCCTTCCTGCCCCGGCCCGGCCGCACCGTAGCCGATCGCCTGGCGGACGTGGTCATGCACGAGATCGACCTGTCGGCTGGCGCCGTGCTGGAACGGGGCTGCGTCTATATCGCCGAGCTGCAGGAGGCCCTGGCCCTGCCCACTGGTATCTCGGCCCGGGCCAACCCCAAGAGCTCCACCGGCCGGCTGGACGTGTTCGTGCGCCTGCTCACCGACCACCAACCGGCCTTCGACGACGTGGTCGACGGCTACCGGGGCCCCGCCTTCATCGAGATCGCCCCCCAGACCTTCTCGGTCCTGGTGCGAGCGGGTACCCGGCTCAACCAGCTGCGGCTGAAGCGGGGACAGCCCCCACACCTGTCCACGGTCAGCATCGGGGTCGACCTTGAAAGCGAGGCGATCGCCGGCTTCCGCGCCCGCCGCCACGCCGGGGTCGTCGACATGGACCGGGTAGGTGGCCACGACCCCCGGGACTTCTGGGAGCCCCTGACGCCCCGCCGGGGTGAGCTGCTACTGGATCCCGGCGAGTTCTACATCCTGGCCTCGCGCGAGGCCGTGGAGATCCCTGTCCTGCAGGCGGCCGAGATGACCCCCATCGACCCTTCCGTAGGAGAGTTCAGGGTGCACTATGCCGGCTTCTTCGATCCCGGCTTTGGCGCTGCCGAGGCGGGTGCCCGGGGTTCACGGGGTGTGCTGGAAGTGCGCAGCCACGAGACGCCCTTCCTGCTGGAGCACGGCCAGACCGTGGCGCGGCTGGTCTTCGAGCCCCTGACCGAGCGGCCGACGCGCCTGTATGGCGAGGGCGGTGGCCACTACCAGAAGCAGGGCCTCAAACTGTCCAAGCACTTCCGGCCCTGGAGCTGATCCGGGCGGCTCAGAGCCGGTCGCGCACGGGCAGTTTCATGGCCGAGAAGCGGTCGTCCAGGTGCTCGATCTCGAGAAAGCCGGAGGACGCGCCAAAGGGCTTGTAGATCG
>CAIWHQ010000248.1 GCA_903912465.1 uncultured Alphaproteobacteria bacterium
CCCGCGTGGGCGGCCGCCTCAGGCCCGGCCTCCTGCACAGGCCCCGGGAGATTCAGACCGAGCGGCTCAACGGCCTCTTCGTTCGGCTCGGTCCGGCCCTGTCCCGCGGCCTCGCCCGGACCGCCGCGCGGCTCGAGAGCCTCGGCGCCCGGCTGAAGTCCGCCGATCCCAGCGCACCCCTGAACCGGGGCTTCGCCCGGGTCCACCACGCCGATGGGCGTCTGGTCCGCGAGGGCGCAAGCCTGCGCCCGGGGGATGCCGTCCAACTGGTCTTCGCAGACACCGAGCGGGGGGCGGTGATCGAGCCTGCGGCCGCCCGTCCACGGCAGGGCGATCTCTTCTGATCCGGCGCCTTCCCGCCTCCGCCCGGGAAAGCTAGAGTAAGGCCATGAACGCGCCCGACACCTCCGGCGGCCAGGACCTCGCCATCCTCCATTACGGCGATGGCGACTTCACAGTCGTTCGCCCCGGACGCTTCGTCCCCTGCGCCGTTTCCGGGCGAAGGATTCCCCTGGAGGCCCTGCGCTACTGGAGCGCGGAGTTCCAGGAGGCCTATGCCGGACCGGGCGAAGCCCTGGCCCGCTGGCGGGAGCGTAACCCCTGACCGCCTCCGCTGACCGGCGCACCCTCCTGGGCGGCGCCCTCGCCTTCAGCCTTGCCGCCCCGGCCGCCGCCCGCGCCGCAGGACTGGACATTCATCTGGCCGGCGCTCTCCGTCAGGGTGGAACCCTCATCGGCCGGACCGTTCCCGGCGCCCGGATCCGGATCGACGGCCGTGAGGCGGGCATCGCCTCCCCTGCAGGCGTCTTCCTGGTGGGGCTGGACCGGGACAGCCCCTCAGCGGTGAAGGTCACGGCGACCCTGCCCGATGGCCGGACCACCGAGCGGCGGCTTACGGTGGCGCCGGGCGGCTTTGACATCCAGCGCATCAACGGCCTTCCGCCCCAGCAGGTGAAGCCGCAAGGCGAGGCCCTGCTCGCCAAAATCGCCGCGGAGTCGGAACGCAAGGCGAAGGGATGGGCCAGCCGCGTCGAGTCCGACGACTTCGCCGGGGGATTTTCCCCACCTCTGAAGACCTATCGAGTGTCCGGCCGCTTTGGAGGCCAGCGCATCCTCAACGGCCAGCCCATGCCCCCGCACTTCGGTGCCGACCTTGCGGCGCCCAAGGGAACCCCGATCCTGGCCCCGGCTCCCGGGCGGATCTGCTTTGCGGAGACCGGACTCCACTTCGAGGGCGGGCTGACAATGATCGATCACGGCCAGGGCCTGGTCACGGCCTACCTGCACCAGTCCCGGCTTGGCGTCCGGCCAGGCCAGCGCGTCGAGCGCGGCGAGGTCATCGGTGCGGTCGGGATGGAGGGCCGGGCAACAGGGCCTCACCTCTGCTGGCGGATGAAGTGGCGGGACCGCCATCTGGACCCGACCCTGCTGCTCGGGGTCCGGGCACCCGCCTGAGCCTTCAGGCCCCCACGAGCCTTCAGGCCTTCTGGCGGCGGTAGACGTCGTTCGGCCACCGCTTGTGGACCCAGAACCACTCCTCCGGCCGATCCCGGATGCGGTCTTCCATGAAGGCGTTCACCCGGCGGACGCCGGCGTCGATGTCGGCATTGCGGTCGCCGGTGTCTTCAAGGCGGATGTCCTCGTGAACGATCACCCGGAAGCGGGCCTTTTCCACCCTCTGCACCGACATGGGCGTCAGGGGGATCCCGAAGCGGAGGGCGAAGCTCGAGGGGCCTGGCGCCGTGTGACAGTCGACGCCGAAGAGCGGTGCCAGGACGCCGCCGTTGAACTTCTGGTCGTTCATCAGCGCCACGCACTCCCCCCGCGCCAGGGCCCGGATCAGCTCCCGGGCGCCGTCTCCGCCCTTGGGTGCGAAAAGGCGGACGCCATAGCGGAACCGGCTCTTCCGGATCCGGGCGTCGACGTAGGGATTGTTGGTGGCCCGGTAGGTGATCTGGCAGGTGATCCCCGCCTGGATGATCACCGCCGGCATGATCTCCATCGACGAAAAGTGTCCCGAAATGAAAACGACGCTCTCCGGGCCGCGGGCGATGGTGGCAAGCCGCTCGCCATTGACCACCTCCACCCGCCCGGGATCGGCGATGATCTTGTCGAGGATCGGGAACTCCGCCGCCCAACGCCCCAGGGCGCGCCACTGCGCCTTCAGGAGCTGGTCGACACCGGCGTCATCCAGATCGGGAAATGCGATCCGGATATTGGTCTCCACCACCCTGTTTGTTGAAGTCAGGGGCCCCAGCCACCCGACAAGGTTCGCGCCGAAGTCCGAGACGGCGTCGATCGGGAAGCTCCGGGCCAGAAAGGTCACCGCATCGAAGGCCAGGGCCTCGAGGCGCCAGGCCAGGTCCTGGAGCAGGGAAGGTCGCGATGAGTCCGCCACGCCCAAGACTAGACCAGCGCCCATACGGGCGGCAATCCGCACTCTGGCCCGACGTTTGCTGTTCCTTGCAGGACAATCCCATTTTGGAACGCCATCCGGGTGCCGAATCCCGGGGACGGCGTCATGACAGGGGCGGGGACATGACGACTGGAACACGTGCGCCGGATGCTGTGATCGACGCTCACCTGGGACAAGAGATCCGGCGCCGGCGCCGGGAACTTGGAATGACCCAGCACCAGCTGGCTGATGCCTGCGGCGTCCGCTTCCAGCAGATCCAGAAGTACGAAAGCGGAGCCAACCGAATTGCGGCCTCGCGGCTCTGGAAGATCGCCCGGGCGATGCAGACACCCCTGCCCAGCTTCTTCGAGGGCTTGCCGTCCGAACGGGTTCCCAGCGCCAGCGCCGGGGGCCTTACATTCCTCGAGCGTTAGCGCTAGATCGGCCCATGCTCTCTGCCGAACGCCTCCAGGCCCTTGACCCGTTGATCCTCGATCTCAACCGGGTTTCCGCAGACGTCATCCTGCCCCTCTTCCGGACGGAACACGGCCTTGAGGACAAGGGTGGAGACGCCGGATTCGATCCCGTCACCATGGCGGACCGGGGGGCCGAGGCGGCCATCCGGCGACGGCTTGCAGAGGTCTTTCCCGAGCACGGCGTGATCGGGGAGGAATACGGAGAGGACCGTCCTGAGCAGGAATTCGTCTGGGTGCTGGACCCGGTTGACGGGACCCGGGCCTTCATCGCCGGGCTTCCCGTCTGGACCACCCTGATCAGCCTGCGCTGGCGTGGGGAACCGGTCCTGTCGAGCATAGGCCAGCCCTATCTGGGGGAGGTGTTTGTGGGGTCTCCGGCTGGATCCCGCCTGGTCAGGGGCGGCGAGAGCCGACCGCTCCGGGTGCGCTCCTGCTTCGGTCTTTCGGAGGCGACCATCGCCTCCACCGATCCGGCGGCCTACTTCGAGACGGATGAACGGGCCGCATGGGAAAAGGTCCGGGCGGCGGCGCGGCTGACCCGACTGGGATGTGACGCCTACGCCTACGCCATGGTCGCCGCAGGCTTCATTGATCTCGTGGTGGAGTCACGGGCCTGCAAATGCTGGGACATCGAGGCGGCGGTCCCGCTTCTGGCCGGGGCCGGCGGTGTGGTGACGGACTGGAACGGCCAGCCCATCGGCCGCAAGGGTGGCCAGATCGCGATTGCGGGCGACCGGACCTGCCTGGAGGAGGCCCTGCCCTTCCTGGAGCCGGCCGCCGACTAGAGCCTGTTCCCTTCAGACGGAGAGTCCGAAGGGGCAAAACAGGCTCCAGGCCCATAAAGTTAGATCCTGTTTCGATCCGATAGCCGGTTCCCACTTATCGGAACAGGATCTAGCGGATCGGCGCCACACGGACCGCAAGGCCGTCGAAGTTTTCCCAGAACTGGCGGCGGATCGGGTCGGTCTCCATGAGGATCTCATGCTCCGCACCGGCGATGGGGGCGATGATGCCATAGGGCAGCAGGCCTGCGACCCTCTCCTGGGCGGCGTTCTTCACCAGCCGGTCCTGGACGGCGGAAACGATGATGACCGGCAACATGAGACGACCGATGTTCCGGTCCCGCGTCACCCAGTGCGTTGCGCGCAGGGCGAAGTCCAGCCACCCCCAGGTCGGCGAGGACAGGGCAAGGTCGGGATTGGCACGGAGCAGGTCCTTTGCCCGTTTGTAGCGCACCGGATCCTGAGTGAGGACATTGCCCTCGAAGGGCTCGTTGACCGGGTCACCTGGCGGCTGGGCCCAGTCCTCCTCGTGTCCCGTCATCATCCGGTAGGCAACGATCAGGCGGGCGAAGAGGGGAAGGCGCAAACCCAGCATGGGCGCACTCAACACGGCGCCGACGAAGCGGGGCGCGAGGCCGCGCGCCAGGGCGGTCAGGGTCAGGCAGCCACCCATCGAATGGCCGATGGCGATCCAGGGCGTTGGCAGCCGGGCCTCGAAGGTGTTGAGCAGGGCGGTATAGTCCGACAGGTAGGGCTCCAGGCCGGATGCATGGCCCTTGAGCCGGTCCGGCAGTTCGCGATGCGACAGCCCCTGCCCTCGCCACTCGTTCACCAGAACCACGAAGCCTCGGGCCTGGAGGTCGCAGACCACCTCGAAATACTTCTCGATGGACTCGGTGCGACCCGTGGAAAGGATCACCGACCCGCGGACCCGGCCGGGCGGATGGAAGAGCGCCGCCCTGAGGGGCGCTCCATCCTCGCCCTCGAACCACTCCGCCCCGCCATTGGGCGGTATGGGCGAATCGGGAAGTTCGGTCAGGGGCGCTGAACGGTCCATGTCAGGCGTCTCCTGTTCGGGATTCGATCAGTGACTTGACCTGGGGCATGAGCGACATGGCCAGTCCCATGTCAGAGACCTTGAGCCGGCCCATGATGACTGCGGTCATCGGGTTCAGGTCCCCGCGGCCCAGGGCCTCCAGGTCCTTGCGGCTGACGCTGATCACCAGGTCCGCCGGATCCGGCGTATTGCTGACCTCTGTGCCCTCCACCCGGATGACACCCTCTCCACGCAGATCCAGGCGAACCGAGCGGTCCAGGCCCGCGCCGCCAGCCTGAAAGTGCCCGCGCACCTTCTCAGTTAGTTCCGCAAGTCCATCCATTTGGCGTTCCCCCCGATGCATTGAATGACGTTGCAATTCAGAATTGTAAACAATTCGACACAGGCGGGGGTCCTTGAACCGCCGGCAACGGTGCCCATCTCTCGTGGGAAGGCGCCGGATGGCCGGGCCTTCCGGGTCGCGTGAGGCTTCGGCGCGCGCAGTACCCGACCCTGAAACCGCAACCTTGCTTGCTCAAGAAGGATGTGACTCCCATGCGTACGATCGACTTTTCCCCCCTCTATCGCTCCGTGGTCGGCTTCGACCGCCTGGCACAGATCCTGGAGACCGCAACGGTCGACCAGGCCTCCGGCTACCCGCCCTACAACATCGAGCGGACCGACGAGAACGCCTACCGAATCGAGATCGCCGTCGCCGGTTTCCGCTCTGAGGAGCTGAACGTCGAGGTGAAGGAGAACCTGCTCACGGTCCAGGGCCGCAAGACGGCCAACGACGCCGAGCGCAGGTTCCTGCACCGCGGCCTGGCCGAGCGCGACTTCGAACGTCGGTTCCAGCTTGCGGACTACGTGATGGTCACCGACGCCCAGCTGTCGGACGGCCTGCTCTCGATCTCGCTCCGCCGCGAACTGCCCGAGGCCCTCAAGCCCCGCCGCATCGAGATCGCCACCGCCTCCAGCCCCCTCATCGAGGGCGAGAAGGCCGCCTGACCCACGGCACGGCCAAAGGACTTCGGCGGGCGGCGCTGCAAGGCGCCGCCCGCCTTGCGTTCAGGCCGGCTCAGGTTAATGGGCACCCTTGAGGCCAAAGGATTCCCGGAATGCCATCTGCGCGTCCTTGAGGTTGGCGTCCGTCAGGGTTGCCTGCCGAAGGTCGACATCATTGAGGATGGCCGCCCTCAGGTCAGCGCCGGAGAAATTCACCCGCCGGAGGTCGGCTGAGGTCAGGTCGGTGGGCAGCAGGCGACCATCTTCCAGGACCAGGGGCTCCAGCCGGGCCGCCCTGAGGTCTGCCCCCGCCATCAGGGCACCGGTCAGCCGGGCACCCCTGAGGTCGGCTCGCCTCAGGTTGCAGCCGCGAAGGTCTGCGCCCTCGAGCCGGGCGCCCTGAAGTTGGATTCCCTCCATGTCGAGGCCATAGAAGACGGCCTTCCGGGCTGAGACGGCGGTCAGATTGTATCCCCGCAGGTTCTTGAGGTTCCGGAGGTCAACGCCATCGAAGACCGTGGGCGTTCCCGCCGCGCCTTCAGAGGTGCACCAGCGCGCATGTTCGCGAACCTGGACCTCAAGCGTGACCTCGCCCGAGACCTGAACGGCGGGATCATTCGTCAGCGCCCCTCGCAGGTCGGCCTTGCTGACATCCCAGGCCTGGGTGTTGGCGCCCAGCAGGATGACGTCGCGCAGGTCAGCACCCCTCAGGTCGGCCTGGGCCAGGTCTGCGCCGGTCATGTCGGCGCCGGTCATGACGCAGTGCTTGAGCTGGGCCCGCGCCAGACGCGCACCCCGCAGGACTGCGCCTGTGAAGTCCGAGCGAACGGCTTCAAGGCCTGAAAGCTTGGACCGCGCCAGATTGGCCCCGCTCAGGTTCGGGCCCTGGTCGTCCTCCGTTCGGTGGACATGCTCCACCATGCGCAGCCCGAGTTTCCTGTCGCCAAGGGCCATGGCACCTTCCCGAAGGTCGGCCTCGAAGAGATCCGCGTGGGTCAGGTTTGCATTGCGCAGGCAGGCACCCCTCAGATCGGCCCGCCGCAGGGAGGCGTCACTCATGTCGGCGTTCTGGAGGTCGGCGCCATAGAGACTTGCGCCGTCGAGCTTGGTTCCCTTCAGGTTGGCGCCGAAGAGGAGAGCGCCTGTCAGGTCCGCGCCCGTCAGGTCGCGGCCCGCCAGCTTGAGCCCCGACAGGTTGCGCCAGGACAGGTTGCCGCGCAGTCCGTCCGGAAGGCCGGAGATGAAGCGCTTGTGCTTGCGACAGACATCATCCGCTTCCGCCTGCGATAGCGTCGGCATGTCGTGCAGATGTGTAGTCGGCAGAGACATGCCTTCGACGGGGGTCCCCTCAGTGGACCCTAATGTGGCGCACAGCGATTAAGGGACGGTTTAGGGGCGGTTTGCGGGTCGATAGGCGGCATAAAGGGGCAGGGCCTCGGCCTCGAGAAGCCCGGTAACCACCTCAACGCCCGCAGCCTTCAGGCGTTCGGAGCCCTCCCCGGCGGCAAAGACCGAGGCGTCGTCGCAGGCGATCACCACCCGGCGCACGCCGGCGGCGATCAGGCGGTCGGTGCAGGAAATCCCCGTCCCGGAGCGCCGGGCACAGGGTTCCAGCGTCACCAGGACGACCGCCCCGCGGGCCGCATCTCCCGCTGTGGAAAGGGCAAGGTCCTCAGCGTGGGGGCGGCCACCGTCTGCCGTCGCACCCTCCCCGACGATCCCCTCCGGGCCGAGGATGACGCAGCCGACGGAGGGATTGTCGCCCGTCCGGCCCACGCCGGGCTGGGCCAGGGCGATGGCCCGCCGCATGGCCTGGATTTCCGCCTCGGGGTTCAAGGCGTGGTCGGCAGGGCTCGGGCCCGGTCGGCGTCCAGGTAGCGGGCGGAGACGGGCCTGAGGGCGGGATCCAGTTCGATGACCAGCGGGTTCGAGGTCGGGATCTCGACCTCCATGATCCCCTCGGCGGAGAGGCCCCAGATCAGCTTGACGATGGCCCGCAGGGAATTGCCGTGGGCCGCCACCAGCACGGTCTCACCCGCCGCCAGCTTCGGCGCGATCTCGGCGGTCCAGTAGGGTTCCACCCGTTCCAGCGTCGTCTTCAGGCTCTCGGTGTCGGGCAGGACGAGGCCGGCGTAGCGGCGATCGCGGGAGAAGTCCCACTCGCCGCCGGACGCCAGGGGCGGCGGCGGGGTGTCGTAGGACCGCCGCCAGATCCGTACCTGCTCGGTGCCGTGCCGCTCGGCGGTCTCGGTCTTGTTCAGGCCGGTCAGGCCGCCATAGTGCCGCTCGTTCAGGCGCCAGTCCTTGGTCTCGGGCACGAAGGCCTGGCCCGCCGCCGCCAAGGCCAGCCAGAGGGTGCGGATGGCGCGGGTC
>CAIWHQ010000249.1 GCA_903912465.1 uncultured Alphaproteobacteria bacterium
CCACAGGCGGGCAAGTTCAGGCACCAGGTCCTCCAGTCGCGGGTCCGCACCGGTGGCCAAGATGACGGGGCTGGCGGCATCCTCCAGGTCCCGGAGGGTGAAGGCCCCGGTCTCCAGGGTCCCGCCCAGGTCCTGAAGCCGCCCAGCCATCGCCTGCAGGGCGGCCTGCGGTTCGATCCGCCAGTCCTCCGGCGTGACGAAGGCGCGGGGGAACCGGGACCCCAGACCCGACGACATGGCCTCCATCTCCGCCCGCCCCGCGGGCCGGGCCTCCAGACCGAGGGCGGCGAGGCGCGCCTCCAGCCCGTCCAGCCAGGCCTCAGGGCCGATCGCCGCCGCGCCGGCCCGGTCGAGCGACACGCCCAGCCGTCCGGCCAGGTCCGGCCACAGGTCGCGACCCGCGAGAAGCAGGTCCAGGGCATCGGGCGCCGGGGGGTCGAGGACCATCTCGAAGGCGGGCGCCAGCATCCCCGCCGCGACGCCTGAGGCCGTGAGTTCCGGGGCGGTCTCGGCCACAAGCCGGACCTTCACCCCCGCCTCGGCCAGGGCAAGCCCCGTCGCCAGGCCAAACACCCCGGCCCCGACCACGATCACGGAAGCTGCGCCCGACCCGCCCATGCCCTCAGGCGCCGGATTCCGACGGGGAAATCAAGGGTGGCGGCGGCCTACGGCGAAGCCGACCTCACAAACGCGGCGACTTCGTGAAGCTACTGACCTCCCGGGTGGGTGAGGGCGATGGACGCGGCGGAGATCGGCCCAAGGCGGAGGGGGCGGCAGTCTGGACCTCTGCCTGCAGAGGACCCGTCAAGCGCATGGCGCAGGAACGCGGCGGGTCATCCTCCGATGGGCCTGGGAAACCGGAGCGGTCCGAAATCCAGCGAGGGCCTGAACCGGCCGGAGGACCTGAACCGCCGGTTGACCCGGATTGCGGCTCTTGGAGGTGGCGGGTCTTCGGCGTAGGAGGCGCAATGCCTGTCTTTGATCTCGACGACCTGCCGTCCGCCCTCCCCCGGAAGGGGGCCCTGACGGGTGTGGATGCGGGTGAGAAGACGCTGGGCGTCGCCTTCTGCGATGCCCTCTGGACGGTGGCCACCCCCCATTCGGTGATCCGCCGGACGAAGTTCACCGACGATGCGAACGCCCTCTTTGCGCTGATGGATGAACGCGGCTCCAAGGCCCTGGTCATCGGCCTGCCCCTGAACATGGACGGCACGGAAGGGCCCCGGTGCCAGTCCTGCCGGGCCCTTGGGCGGAACCTCCTGCGCCTGCGCCCGGACCTCCTGGTGGCCTTCCAGGACGAGCGGCTCTCCACCGCCGCCGTCCAGCGCACGATGATCCAGGAAGCCGACCTCTCCCGGGGCAAACGCGCGGCCGTCGTCGACCGCGCGGCGGCGGCCTGGATACTGGATTCCGCCCTCGATCGACTGCGCGGCGCCTGATCCCGCGCTTTTCCTTGGCTTGAACCGGAAAGCCCCCTAAGACGGCGCTTTAATGAATGGCTCCGTGCAAGGTCTGAGCGAGGTCCTGGGTCGGACCTTCCCCTTCCCCCGCCGTCATTTTCTTTCCGTCCTGGACCTGAATCCCGTCGATGTGGCGGGACTGCTCGACCTGGCCGAGGGCTTCGTCGAGCTGAACCGGCAGACGTCAAAAAAGCTCGACCTGCTCAAGGGTCGCACCCTCATCAACCTGTTCTTCGAGAACTCGACGCGGACCCAGAGCTCCTTCGAGCTGGCGGCCAAGCGCCTGGGCGCCGACACCATCAACATGAGCCCCCGCTCGTCCTCCATCGCCAAGGGCGAGACCCTGATCGATACGGCGGTGACCCTGAATGCCATGCGTCCGGACATCCTGGTTGTGCGGCATGGTGCCTCCGGAGCGGCGTCCCTGCTGGCGCAGAAGGTATCCTGCTCGGTGATCAACGCCGGCGACGGCCAGCACGAGCACCCGACCCAGGCGCTCCTGGACGCCCTGTCCATGCGGCGGGCCTTTGGATACATCGCCGGCCTCAGGGTCGCGATTTGTGGCGACATCCTGCACTCGCGCGTGGCCCGCTCGAACGTCGGCCTCCTGCAGATGATGGGCGCAGAGGTCCGGCTGGTGGGTCCACCTACCCTGATCCCGGCCAAGGCCGACCGCTGGGGGGTCCAGGTCTTCAACGACCTGCGGCAGGGCATAGCCGGCTGCGACGTGGTGATGATGCTGCGCCTGCAGCTGGAGCGCATGGACGGTGCCTTCGCGCCCTCCCCCCGGGAATACTTCCGCTTCTGGGGCCTGGACCGCGAGAAGCTGGGCGCTGCCGCTGACCACGTGAAGGTCATGCATCCTGGCCCCATGAACCGCGGGGTCGAGATTGACTCCGATGTCGCCGATGACCTGACCGTCTCCCTGATCCAGGATCAGGTGGAGATGGGCGTTGCGGCGCGAATGGCCGTGCTGGCCGCGCTGGCCGCCCGGCTGGAGAACGCCTGATGCGCAGTATCTGCATCTTCTGCGGCTCCAGCCCCGGCTACCGGCCGGTCTACGCCGAAGCTGCAGCCCAAACCGGCCGGATCCTGGCTGAGGCCGGACTGGCCATGGTCTACGGAGGCTCCAAGGTGGGTCTCATGGGCGCGGCGGCTGACGGTGCCCTGGCGGCCGGGGGCGAGGTCTTCGGTGTCCTGCCCCGTCCCCTTGCCCGCAAGGAGCTGGAACACACCGGCCTGACCCGGCTGGAAATCGTCGAGACCATGCACCAGCGTAAGGCGCGCATGGCCGAGCTCTCGGATGCCTTCATCGCCCTGCCCGGCGGCGCGGGCACCCTGGAGGAGGTCTTCGAGATCTGGACCTGGGGACAGCTGGCCCTGCACGCCAAGCCGGCGGCCTTCCTTAATGTCGAGGGCTATTACGACCCCCTCCGGACCTTCCTTGACCACGCGGTGGGCGAAGGCTTCCTGCGGGAGTCGCACCGCGACATGCTGATCTTCGGCGAGGATCCCCAGGCGCTCATCGAAGGCCTGGCCGCCTACCAGCCGCCCGCCGAGGAGAAGTGGCTCGAGAGGTTCCAGCTGTGAGTCCCGCCGCCGACCGTCCCCTGGCCATACTCAACGCCAGGATCGTCGATCCGGCTTCGCGCCTGGACGCCCGCGGGGCCCTCTTCATCAGGGACGGCGTCATCGAGGCGGTCGTCACAGGCTCGGATCCCGGTTCCGTGGGCGCCGACTATGAGACCCTCGACGCCGGGGGCACCCTCCTGATCCCCGGCCTCGTCGACCTCAGGGTCAAGACCGGCGAACCCGGGTTCGAGACCCGCGAGACCCTGCGTTCGGCGGCGGAGGCCGCGGCGGCGGGCGGGGTGACCACCTTCGTCGTCCAGCCCGATACCGACCCCGTGATCGATGAAGCCTCGGTCGTGGACTTCATCCGTCGCCGGGCGCGGGACTCCAGCCTGGTCAATGTCCTGCCCGCTGGTGCGGCGACCCAGGGCTGCCGGGGTGAGCGGATGGCCGAGATCGGACTCATGGCCGAGGCCGGCTGCGTCTACATCACCGACGCTGACCGGCCGATCATGAACTCCAAGGTCATGCGCAGGATCCTGGACTACGCCCGAAGCTTTGGCATGCTGGTCGCCCACCGGCCTGCAGATCCCTGGCTGAGCGACGGGGCCGCCGCGACGTCGGGGGAGTTCGCTGGCCGGATGGGTCTGCCCAGTGCCCCGCCGGAGGCCGAGAAGATCATGCTCGAGCGCGACCTGGCGCTTGTCGAGATGACCGGCGCCCGCCTGCTTTCCGACCAGGTCACCACCGCCTGCGCCCTGGAGTCCCTGGAACGCGGCAAGCGGCGCGGCCTTCCGGTCTTCGCCTCGACCTCGATCAATCACCTGACCTTCAACGAGATCGATATCGGCGACTATCGCACCTTCCTGAAACTCGACCCGCCAGTCCGCGGCGAGGACGACCGCCAGGCGGTGATCGAGGCCCTGGCGACCGGGCTGATCGACGTGGTGGTCTCAGCCCACGCCCCTGCGCCGCCTGAGGACAAGCGCCTGCCCTACGCCGAGGCCGCACCGGGCGCGGTCGGCCTTCAGACCCTCCTGCCGGCCCTGCTGGCCTTCCACCATGAGGGCCGGATTCCCCTGATCGACCTGATCGCAGCGGTCACCGTCCGGCCCGCCGACCTCCTGGGACTGAAATCAGGCCGCCTCGCCAGGGGCGCTCCGGCGGACCTGGTGCTCTGCGACCTCGACGCCCCCCTGGTCGTCGACCCGGACAGGCTGAGGTCAAGGTCCCGGAACACCCCGTTCGACGGGCGGAGACTCCAGGGGGTCGTCCGGAGAACCTTCGTCGCCGGGCGGACGGTCTTCGAAGCCTGACGACCAATTCTTAAAAAAGAACATTTGACGAACATCTGCCTCTATGCTGCTTTGCGCCGCATGGTGACACGGGGGTGGCGGCCACTTAGACGGCCACTTAAAGTGTCGGCGCACGAAGGAGAGCGTCGCCCATGCCCAATCAGGTTCTTGTCATCGCCATCGTCACGATCGGAGGCTACCTGCTGGGCTCCACGCCCTTTGGCGTGATCAGCATGCGGCTGGCCGGAGCGGGCGATCCCCGCAACTTGGGTTCAGGCAATATCGGGGCGACGAACGTCCTGAGGTCCGGCCGCAAGGACCTTGCCCTCCTGACCCTTCTCGGAGACGGCGGAAAGGGTGCGGTGGCCGTGCTGGTGGCTGTCCTGCTGACCCGTGGTGCGCCCGAGGCTGACCGGCACGTGATGGTGGCCCTGGCCGCTGGCTCGGCCTTCCTGGGGCACCTCTTCCCCGTCTTCCTGAGGTTCAAGGGCGGCAAGGGGGTCTCGACCTTCTTTGGCACCCTGCTTGCCGCGGCCTTTCCCGTCGGTCTTGCTGCGGGGGTGACCTGGATCGCCATGGCCTTCCTCTTCCGGATTTCCTCCCTCGCCTCCCTGACGGCGGCGGCCCTGGCCCCGGTTTTCGCCCTCCTCGTCTTCCACTCCCCCCATGCCCTGGTGACCCTGACCCTGTTCATGGGTGCCCTGATCTTCGTCCGCCATCAGGAGAACATCCGGCGCCTCCTGAAGGGCCAGGAGCCGCGTATCGGCGGCGGGCGCAAGCCAGCCGACCCGTCTCCGGAATCCCCGCCAGGGGCGCCATGATCGAGGGCTCCCCCGCATTCAAACGGGACTGGCTGCGGCTGTCGCGCACAGAGAGCGTAGGCCCGGTCACCTTCCGCGAACTGATCCGGCGATTTGGAACCCCTTCCCTGGCCCTCGAGGCCCTGCCGGATCTCGCCCGGAGAGCCGGCCGCGTCACCTCGATCACACCCATGTCGGCCTCTCAGGCCGACGACGAGATCGCCGCCGGAGAGGGGATGGGCGCACGCCTGTTCATCTCAGGCGCACCGGACTTCCCGCCCCTCCTCGCCGCTGTCGACCCGCCCCCGCCTGTGCTCTGGGTCCTTGGAGACCCGGATCCTCTCGAGCGGACCTGCGTCGCCGTCGTCGGTGCCCGGGCCGCCTCGGCCCTCGGTCAGCGATTCGCCCAGACCCTGGCCACGGACCTGGGCGCCGCGGGTCTGACCGTGGTCTCGGGCCTGGCCCGGGGCATAGACGGGGCGGCGCACACCGGGGCCCGGCCCACCGGCACCGCGGCGGTCCTCGCCGGCGGGGTCGACGACGTCTACCCGGCCCAGCATGCCGATCTCTACGCCGGCATCCTGCAGGACGGTGGCTGCATTGTCTCGGAATCGGCACCGGGACGCACGGCGACCGCCGGCGACTTCCCCCGGCGCAACCGGATCATCGCCGGACTTTCGCGGGCCGTGGTGGTCGTCGAGGCTGAACTCCGTTCCGGATCGCTCATCACCGCCCGGCTGGCGGCGGAGATGGGCCGCGAGGTCCTGGCTGTCCCCGGCTCGCCCCTGGATCCCCGGTCCCGGGGCGGCAATGACCTCATCCGGCAGGGTGCGGCGATCTGCGAAGACGCGGACGACGTCCTGCGTGCCCTTGGCGGCTTCGCCGGCATGGCCGAGCCGGAGCTGGACTTCGAGATGGAACCCGACCGGACGCCAGGGTCCGCGCCTTCAGAAACCCGCATGGAGGCGATTCGGAACCGGGTCTTCGACCTGATGTCCCCCTCCCCCGCCACCCGCGACGAAGTGGTCCGCCTGTCGGGCCTGACGGTCGCCGACGTCAACGCGGCCCTCGCCGAACTCGAGCTCTCCGGACGGGTTGTCTTCACCTCCGGTGGCGGGGTCGCCCTGGCCTAGGACGAGGCCCCAAAATCACCCCAAGTTGACATCGGCCCCCTCGGCGTCCAACCCTCGCGACCCTTCACCGGGCCAGCCGGCCCCAAGGACGCGCATGCACCTCGTCATCGTCGAGAGCCCGGCCAAGGCCAAAACCATCAACAAGTACCTGGGGCCAGACTACAAGGTCCTGGCCAGCTACGGCCACGTCCGCGACCTGCCGCCCCGGGATGGGTCGGTCCGTCCGGACGAGGACTTCGCCATGTCCTGGGAGGTCGACGCAAAGGCCTCGAAACGCCTGTCGGAGATCGCCGAGGCGGCCAAGGCCTCTGACCGCATCATCCTGGCCACCGACCCCGACCGGGAAGGCGAGGCCATCTCCTGGCACGTGCTGGATGTCCTGCAACAGAAGCGGGTTGTGAAGGACAAGCCCGTGGAACGGGTGGTTTTCAACGCCATCACGCGTTCGGCCGTGACCGAGGCCATGAAGGCACCCCGCCAGATCGACATGGAGTTGGTCAAGGCCTACCTCGCCCGGCGCGCCCTCGACTATCTGGTGGGCTTCAACCTGTCGCCGGTCCTCTGGAGGAAGCTGCCGGGAGCCCGCTCCGCAGGCCGGGTGCAGTCCGTCGCCCTCCGCCTGGTCGTCGACCGCGAAATCGAGATCGAGCGCTTCATCACCCGGGAATACTGGACCGTCGAGGCCGACATGACCTCGGCCGGAGCGCCCTTCACGGCCCGGCTGGCCATCCATGAAGGCCGCAAACTGACAAAGTTCGACCTTGGCGACGAGGCCGCAGCCGCGGCGGCCCGCCAGGCGGTAACCTCCGGTGCCTTCACGATTTCGGCCGTCGAGAAGAAGCCCGCCCGGCGCTCGCCAGCGCCCCCCTTCACGACCTCGACCCTGCAGCAGGAAGCTGCCCGGAAGCTCGGCTTCTCGGCCCAGCGCACCATGCAGGCGGCCCAGAAGCTCTATGAAGGTATCGACATCGGCGGCGAGACCGTGGGTCTGATCACCTACATGCGGACCGATGGCGTGCAGTCAGCACCCGAGGCCCTGCAGGAAGCCCGCCAGGTGATTTCAGGCCTCTTCGGTGCCGACTACGTGCCGGAGTCCGCCCGCCAGTACAGGACCAAGGCCCGAAACGCCCAGGAGGCCCACGAGGCGATCCGTCCGACCAGCCTGGCTCGCAACCCCGGGTCGCTCAGGCTCGAGGGCGACCTTGGCCGGCTCTACGAGTTGATCTGGAAGCGCATGCTGGCCTCCCAGATGGAGTCCGCCCGGATCGAGCGGACCACCGTCGACCTGTCGACGGCCGACGGCCGCACCGGACTGAGGGCCACAGGACAGGTCATCCTGTTTGACGGCTACCTGAAGGTCTACGAGGAAGGCCGGGATGATCCCGAGGACGAGGATGGCGGACGCCTGCCACCCCTGCGGGAGGCCGCCAGCGCCGAAGTCCGGGTGGCGCGCGCCGACCAGCACTTCACCGAGCCGCCGCCTCGCTATTCCGAGGCGAGCCTGGTGCGGAAGATGGAAGAGCTCAGCATCGGGCGCCCCTCGACCTATGCCTCGATCCTCTCGGTCCTGAGGGATCGCAGCTATGTCCGGATGGAGAAGAACCGCTTCATCCCGGAGGACAAGGGGCGCCTGGTCACCGTCTTCCTCGAGTCCTTCTTCAACCGTTATGTCGAGTACGACTTCACGGCGGCGCTGGAGGAAAAGCTGGACCAGGTGTCCGCAGGGGACCTGGACTGGAAGGCCCTCTTGCGGGAGTTCTGGGGCGACTTCCACGGGGCCACCCAGGAGGTCCTGCAGAGGTCCACCCGCGATGTCATCGAGGCCCTCAACACCACCCTGGGCCCCTTCCTGTTCCCCTCCCCCGGCGGCCGCACCTGCCCCAAGTGCGGAACGGGCGAGCTTTCCCTGAAGCCAAGCCGCTTCGAGCCCTTCATCGGCTGCTCGAACTATCCAGAGTGCCGGTACACGCGGAAATTCGGCCCCCCCTCCGAGGAGGGCGACGCTCCGGCGGGAGACCGCGAACTGGGGACGGATCCCGAGACCGGCCAGACAGTCTTCCTGAAGTCGGGCCGATTTGGTCCCTTCGTCCAGCTGGGCGAGGACGAAAAGCCGAAGCGCGCCTCCCTGCCCAAGGGCTGGTCTCCCGAGGCCATGGACCTGGAAAAGGGCCTGAGGCTCCTTCGCCTGCCCCGGGAGGTGGGGAACCATCCCGAGGACGGCGGCGTCATCCTGGCCGGCATCGGCCGCTACGGTCCCTTCGTGCAACACGCCGGGGTCTACGCCAACCTGCAGGGGGTGGACGAGGTCTTCGAGGTCGGGGTCAACCGGGCGGTGACCCTCCTGGCGGAGAAGAAGGCGGGCGGACGGGGGGGTCGCGGGGTCGCTGCGGCCCTGCGCGAGCTGGGACCCCACCCCGTGGACGGCGCTCCGGTGAAGATCCTCGCCGGTCGGTACGGTCCCTATGTCAAGCACGGCTAAGTCAACGCCAACATCCCCGGGGGCGAAGACCCCGAGACCCTGACCCTGGAGGCGGCCACGGCGCTTCTTGCCGCCCGCGCCGCCAAGGCGCCCACCAAGGGCGGAAAGGCCAAGTCAACCCGGGCGAAAGCCTCCGCCAAGCCAAAGGCCGCGCCCAAGGCCAAGCCGGCCGCAAAGCCGAAAACGGCGGCGAAAGCCGTCAGGAAGTCATCGCCGAAAGCCTGAGAACCGGTCTAGGCTGGAGTCATGGCCAGACCCCGCCCGCCCAAACGTCCGCACGGCCCCGCCCGAACCGGCCCCCGCCCGCCCCAGGGCCTGCCGGACCGTGCGACCCTGCTGGCCTTCATCCGGGAGTCCGGAGAGGCCGACCGTTCCGACATCGCTCGGGCCTTCGGGCTGAAGGGCGCAGACCGGATCGCGCTCAGGGACATGCTGAGGGACCTCCAGGACAGCGGCGACCTCGGGCGCCGGGGCCGCCGGAGTCTCGCCCTTCCCGGCCAACTCCCGCCGGTCGGCGTGGTCGAGGTCATCGACCGGGACCCCGACGGTGAATTGATGGTCCGGCTGATGAAGGGAGAGGACACCCCCTTGGTCCGGCTGGCGCCCGACCCGAACGAGGTCACAGCTGGCGCGCCCGGCCTCGGGGATCGCCTGCTCGTCCGTTTCGAGCGGACCGAGGCCGGCGAGACCGAAGCCCGGATGATCAAGCGGCTGGGCGCCGCCGTCCACCGGGTACTGGGCGTGGTCCGCAAGTCCGCGCGCCAGATCCGGGTGGATCCCGTGGACCGGCGATCCCGGGACCAGGTCCTCATTGAGGGGACCCTGCCGGACAACCTGCGCGACGGCGACCTCGTCCTGGCCCGGCTGGTCCCGGGCGGCCGCCAGTTCGGGCTACACCGGGGCGAGATCCTGGAGCGTGTGGGCCGTGAGGACGATCCCCGCGCCGCATCCCTCATCGCCATCCACGCCCACGGCATTCCAACCGGCTTCCCGGAGGCGGCGGAGATCGAGGCCGAGGCTGCCCGGGAGCCTGTCCTGGTGGGCCGGGAGGACCTGCGCGCCCTACCTCTGATCACCATCGATCCCCCGGACGCCCGGGACCACGACGACGCCGTCTTTGCGGAGCCGGACGCGGATCCGGCCAACCCGGGCGGATGGGTCGTCTGGGTGGCGATCGCCGATGTCGCCGCCTATGTCCGGCCCGGCTCGGCCCTGGACCGCACGGCGCGGGAAAAGGGCAACAGCGTCTATTTCCCCGACCGGGTCGAGCCCATGTTGCCCGAGCGTCTGTCGGCGGGACTGTGCAGTCTTCGGGCCGGCGAGAACCGGGCCTGCCTTGCCGTTCGGATGGTCTTCGACGCCTCGGGGCGGAAGACCGGGCACAGATTCGTGCGGGGACTGATGCGATCCGCCGCCAAGCTGTCCTACGAGCAGGCCCAGGCGGCCATTGAGGGGAGCCCCGACGATGTGACCGGCCCCCTGCTGGAGCCTGTCCTGAAGCCCCTCTACGCCGCCTACGACCGGCTCCTGTCTGCCCGGCGGGCCCGCTCGCCCCTGGCCATCGAGAGCCCCGAGCGCCGGATCGTGATGGACTCCGAGGGCCGGATCGCTGCCATCCGCCGCCGAGCGGTCCTGCCAGCGCACCAGCTGATCGAAGAGATGATGATCCAGGCGAACGTCAGCGCGGCCCAGACCCTCGAGGCTCGCCGGACGCCCCTGATCTATCGGGTGCATGACACGCCCAGCCAGGAGAAGGTCCACGCCCTGGCCGACTTCCTGGCCACCCTGGGCCTGCCCTGGTCCAAGGGCGAGGCCCCCCGCACCGACCGCCTCAACCGTCTCCTGGAAGAGACCCGCGAAAGCCCCAACGCAGCGATCATCAACGAGGTGGTGCTGCGCAGCCAGATGCAGGCCATCTACGACACAGACAATATCGGGCACTTCGGGCTGAACCTGGACCGTTACGCCCACTTCACCTCGCCGATCCGGCGTTATGCCGACCTGATCGTCCACCGGGGCCTGATCCGCGCCCTGGGCCTGGGCGAAGACGGACTGACGGACCGCGATATCGCCCAGCTCAAGGGCACAGCCGAGATGATCACCGCCGCAGAGCGCCGGGCCATGGCGGCCGAGCGCGACGCCATCGACCGATATGTGGCGGCCTTCCTCGCGGACCGGGTCGGCGCGACCTTCACCGGCCGGATCAGTGGGGTCACCCGGTTCGGCCTCTTCATCCGGCTGGATGAAACCGGTGCCGACGGCCTCATTCCGATTTCCCGCCTGGGCGGGGAATTCTTCATCCACGACGAGACTGCCCACGCCCTGGTCGGGGAGCGCTCCGGCGCTCACTGGCCCCTGGGCCTTCCGGTGGAAGTCCGCCTCGTCGAGGCGACCCCGGTGACCGGCGGCCTTCTCTTCGACATGCTCAGCGATCCGGTAGAGGGGGCTCCGCCGCCTCCCCGGCCCCGGGGCGCGGGACCGGCGCGCGGCCCCCGTAAACCCGGCTCCGCCGACGCCCGACGGCGGGGCGGCCCTCCTCCCGGGGTGAGAAAGGGCAAGCGGAGGTGACGGCGAACTGGCGCCTCTGGGCCCTGATCGGCCTGGGTGCCGTCCTTCTGACGATGGGCTGATCCCACCGGGCGGGAAGTCGCCCTTGCCCCGGCCACCGCAGGGCCTAAACTCACCCCATGACAGACGCTCTTCAGCCGAACCGAGCCCTTGAACGCACCCCCATGCGCCCAGAGGGCACGCGGGCCGTGAGACCACGGAACGCCGCGACCCTCTTCATCATCCGCCGGGATGGGGCGAGGCCCCGGGTCCTGATGGGCAAGCGCCACAGTGGTCACAACTTCATGCCGAACCTCTGGGTCTTTCCGGGCGGACGAATCGACAGGGCGGACTTTCGCGCGCCCGTCGCGACCGACCTGCGGCCCGAGGTGGCTGGCAAGTTCGAGGCCTATATGCCCCTGTCCAAGGGCCGCGCCCTTGGCAAGGCGGCGATCCGCGAGACCTGGGAGGAGGCTGGCCTCCTGCTCGGGCGTCCGGCGGAACCCCGCCCCGCAGCGGGACCCTGGAGGGACTTCCTGGCCCAGGGCGTGCAGCCGGACCTTGAGGCCCTGTCCATCATCTACCGGGCGGTCACCCCACCGACGATCGGCAAACGCTTCGACACCTGGTTCCTCATGGCCGACGCCGAGCGCCTGGTCAGCCTGGAGCGTCAGCCGGACTGCGGCGAGCTCGAGGAAATCGCCTGGTTCGAGCTCGAGGAGGCGCTGGAACTGCCCCTCCCTGCCGTGACCCGAGCCGTGATTCAGGAAACCCGCGAGCGCCTGGACAACCCGAACCGACCCATTCCCTACATGCGCTTCCGGATGGGCCCGGCCCGTCTCCGGGAACTCTGAGGCGCGAAAGACCCACCGGCAATTGACTTTGCTGGCGGGATTCGTATTTTCCGCCGCTCTTTAGGAACCCAGCCGGCGCATCCGGCCCCGCGAGGACCGACCATGGCGAAGCCCGCCTCCATCAAGATCAAGCTGAACTCGACGGCCGACACCGGGTTCTACTACGTGACCAAGAAGAACGCCCGGACCATGACCGAGAAGCTGGTCCTGAAGAAGTACGACCCCGTTGCTCGCAAGCACGTGGAATTCCGCGAAGGCAAGATCAAGTAGGGCTGAGGCCTGACTGGATTTCATGCGCCCGGCGAAAGCCGGGCGTTTTCGTGTCCGCCCAGCGCTTCAGGCGCGAGGCGTTCGCACCACGACCTGGTTCCGGCCCGCCGCCTTGGCTTCGTAGAGGGCCTCGTCGGCCCGACGCAGGAGCGACTCCGGACGGTCCTCGTTACCCTCGCTCGCCGAAACCCCAAGCGACACGGTAACCGGCATCTCGCGATCCCCTACGAAGAAGGCCTCGCTGGCCATGGCAAGGCGGATACGCTCGGCAATGCGGGCCGCATCGGTCAGGCGTGTCGCCGGCATCACCACCGCGAATTCCTCGCCGCCATAGCGACACGGAAGGTCCACCGCACGGACGCTCGAGGCCAGGCGAACGGCAACCTCCCGAAGGACCTCGTCACCATGGGTGTGGCCAAGGGTGTCATTGACCCGTTTGAAGTGGTCGATGTCGAGCATGAGGACGGAGGTCGGGGGCCCGCCGGCGGCGCTGCGCTCGAGAAGCGAGTCGAGCTGGCCCATCATGTACCGGCGGTTGTTGAGCCCGGTCAGCTGGTCGGTGACGGCCAGTTCCATGGACTGGGCAACGGTGTCCCGCAGATGATCCGCATAGCGCTTGCGCCGGATCAGGGTCCGGGCCCGGACGCGCAGCTCCAGGGGGTCAACCGGCAGGGAGATGAGATCATTGACACCAAGGTCAAGGGCCTTCAGCAGCCGTGACCGGTCGTCGAAATCGGCGACGGCAAGGATGGGCACCTGCCGGGAGTGCGCTCCGGCGCGCAGGCCGGCGACCAGCCTCAATCCGTCGACAGCCTCGCTTGAGATATTGATCACGGCCAGATCAATCGGACCCCGCGCCGACATGAGCGCCTGTTCCGGCTCGGTCTCGACGACTGGCCTGTGTTCCGAAGCGAGGTTTTCGGCAAGCGCGGCGGCACTCGTGGGGTCGCCATCGACGATCAGGACCCGCCCACCGCCGGCGCCGAGCCGGTTGGCCGGCATGGGCACCATACCCATGCGCCGGCCGGTTTCCTCCCGCTCCCGGAGTTCGTCGACCATCACCTTCAGGCGAGTCAGGCTGCGCAGGCGCGCCAGAAGCATGACATCGTCGATGGGCTTGGACAGGAACTCGTCAGCGCCGGCCTCCAGGCCTGCAATTCGGAGATCCTGGCTGTCGTGGGCGGTAATCAGGACAACGGGGATATGTCGAAGCTCGGCATCCGCCTTGAGCGCGCGACAGACATCAAGTCCGTCCATGCCCGGCATGACGACGTCCAGCAGTATGATGTCGGGATGAAGGGTTGCGGCAAGGGCCAGGGCCTCAGGACCATCAGCAGCTGTCGCGACCTCATAGTACTCAGACGTCAGCTTGGCCTCCAGGACGTGCCGTCCGGCCTCGGAATCATCAACCAGGAGGATCCGCGCCGTCATGGCCTAGTCCAGAAGTCTGCGAATTGTATCGAGAAACCCCGTAACCGAGATCGGCTTGGATATGTAG
Organism: uncultured Alphaproteobacteria bacterium; assembly: GCA_903912465.1. Classification (GTDB taxonomy): domain Bacteria; phylum Pseudomonadota; class Alphaproteobacteria; order Caulobacterales; family Caulobacteraceae; genus Phenylobacterium. Next base: position 13,909 of record CAIWHQ010000249.1, read on the forward strand.
GCCTCGCAGCCGCCCTGGCGGATCCGCTCTTCATCGCCCTTCATGGCGAATGCGGTGACGGCCACCACGGGAATACCCGCCAAGTCCTCATCCTCCTTGAGCCACTTGGTGACTTCAAGCCCCGAGATCTCGGGAAGCTGGATATCCATCAGGATAAGGTCGGGACGCTGGTCCCGGGCAATCGAAAGCGCCTCCAGACCCTCGCGGGTCTGAAGGGTCTCGTACCCCTGAGCGTCGAGCAGATCATGAAAAAGCTTCATGTTCAGCTCGTTATCCTCGACGATGAGGACCTTCTTGGCCATCAATCCACCGATTTCAACCCGGCCCCCGGAGGGCTCCGGAAGACCTTTGTAGGTCCTCCTTCTCACGCATATCCTTAAGCGCGCGTTAGCCGAGCACCAGTTCATGACCTTCACTTCGCCAGACCATCCGCCGCCCGAACTCTCAGCCCTTGGCCTGGCTGGAGGCAGACCCCTCCTGATCGTCGACGTGGACGAAGTCCTGGGCCTCTTCATGGAGGGCTTCGCCCGTTACCTCGGCGGCCAAGGCCTGGAGATGCGTTTCGATCGCTTCGCCCTGTTCCAGAACATCTATCGCCCCGGGGAAGACACGCACATCGACATCGAGACCGGCCAGGTGCATTTCCAGGCCTTCTTCCGAGACGCCGTCGCCGACATGCCCGTCGCGGACGGCGGTCCGGAGGCCTTGGCCCGGCTTTCGCATCGGGCGGATATTGTGATCCTGACCAATGCACCCGGCCAGGCCCTGGAGGGCCGGGCTCGCTGGCTGAAGCGTCACGGTATGGACTATCCCCTGTTGATCAACAGCGGCCTCAAGGGCCCGGTGGCGGCGGCCCTGGCGGCTCAGGCGGCCGGCCCGGCCGTCTTCATTGACGACATGATCCCCAACCTGGACTCCGTGGCCGAACACGCGCCGGAAGTGACCCGTTTCCAGACCGTCGCTGACCACCGCCTTCGCTCCATGGCACCGAGCCGGCCGGATCTCCATCCCCGGATTGATGGCTGGGACGGACTGGAGGCCGCGATCACGGGCGTCCTGGACGCCGCTGACCGGTGATCGCCTTCGGGATTGACCTCGGCGGCACCAAGATCGAGGCGGCGGCCCTGCACCCCGACGGGACCTTCGCCGCCCGGGTGCGACGACCAACCCCCGCGGACTACGCCTCGGCGCTGGAAGCCATCGCCGGCCTCCTGGAGGAGGCCGAGCATCGGGCGGGTGCCCGGGCGGGAAGGCTCGGGGTGGGCGGCCCGGGCTCCGTGAACCCGCACACCGGACGCATGCGCAACGCCAATTCGACTTGGCTGAACGGCCGCACCTTTCCCGAAGACCTCGCGCGCCGCCTCGGACGCCCCGTCCGATATGCAAATGACGCCGACTGTCTTGCTGTCTCGGAGGCGCGGGACGGCGCCGCGGCCGGGCGGGACCCCGTCTTCGCAGTCATACTTGGAACCGGGGTCGGCGGCGGGCTCGTCCTGGATGGCCGACTGGTGTCCGGTGCCAACGGAATTGCCGGGGAATGGGGGCATAGCCCCCTGCCCGCACCAACCCCCGAGGAATCGCCCGGCCCCGATTGCTGGTGTGGCCGGCGGGGCTGCCTGGAGACCTGGCTCTCAGGCCCTGCCCTGTCCCGGCACGACGGCCGAGGCCTGACCGCCGAGGCCATAGCAGCCCGGGCATCAAACGCCGACCCGCACGCCCGGGACAGCCTCTCGCGCCATGCCGAGCGCCTCGCCCGGGGCCTGGCTTCAGTGGTGAACCTGCTCGATCCGGGCGCCATAGTCCTCGGCGGAGGCCTCGGGGGAATGCCTGGACTGGCGGAAGGACTTGCGGATCGCATCCAGCCTCACGTCTTCAGCGATGACTGGCGGTGCGAGATCCTGCGGCCTCGCTATGGCGACTCCTCGGGGGTGCGCGGCGCGGCCTGGCTCTGGGACCGGTGAAGGCCCTCTGTCGCGACTGCCTGTCCCCGGGTCCGCCCGCGGTGCGCTGTGTGGCCTGTGGTTCGCCCAGGATGCTCCGGCACCCTGAACTTGGAGACCTGTCGATCGCACATATCGACTGCGACGCCTTCTACGCCTCGGTGGAGAAGCGCGACCGGCCGGAACTCCGCGACCAGCCGGTGATCGTGGGCGGTGGGCGGCGGGGGGTCGTGACGACCTGCTGCTACATCGCCCGGACCTTTGGCGTCCGTTCGGCCATGCCGATGTTCAAGGCCCTGGCCGCCTGCCCCCGGGCTGTGGTCCTGCCACCCGATTTCCCCAAATACAGGGCGGAAAGCCGCCGGCTGATGGGCATGATGCGCGACCTGACGCCCCTTGTTCAGCCCCTGTCGCTGGATGAGGCCTGGCTTGACCTGTCCGGTACCGAACGGCTCCACGGCGCTCAGCCGGCCCTGACCCTGGCGAGGCTCCAGTCACGGATCGAGGCGGAGACCGGACTGACCGTCTCGGTCGGCCTGGCCCCCAACAAGTTCCTCGCCAAGATCGCCTCGGACCTCGACAAGCCGCGGGGATTTTCGGTGATTGGCACCGTCGAGGCTGAAACCTTCCTGGCAGAGAGGTCGGTTCGTCTCCTGCCAGGCGTGGGTCCGGTTATGGCCCGGGACCTTGAACGGGCGGGCTTCGCGCGGATCGGCCAGATCGCCCGGGCCGAGCCGAAGGCGCTGGCGGTCCGCTTTGGCGATTTCGGCCTGCGCCTACACGCTATGGCCCATGGCCGCGATTCCCGGGGCGTCGACCCGGGCCAAGTGCGCAAGTCCATCAGCGCGGAGACCACATTCGAGACCGACCTGCGCGATCCGGTGGATCTCGACGGCCAGCTGGTGCACCTGGCCGAGAGGGTGGCCAGGCAGGCCAGGGCTGCAGGCCAGGCCGGCAAGGTCGCCACCCTGAAGCTAAAAGATCCCGAATTCCGGATATTGACCCGACGCCGAACCCTGGCCTCCCCGACCCAGACCGCACGGACCCTGATCGCCGCCGCCCGCGATCTCCTGGCCTCGGAGCTGGCATCCGGGCCCCCTGGAAGGGCTTTCCGGCTGATCGGCGTGGGCCTTTCTGACCTCTCCGCGCCCACCGATGTCGGTACCGACCTCTTTGGCGAGGACGAGGCCCGGTCCCTGGCTGCGGAGAGGGCCGCAGACTCGATCCGGGCGCGATTCGGGCCGGCGATCCTGAACCCGGCCCGCAGCCTGGAACGCAAGCCACGACCGTAGAAGTCTCGTCCGGCCCAGGTCCATGGGCAGCGGGAAGTGTGGAAAACTGAGGCGCCAGGTCCGACAGCAGCGCGGCGGTGGCGCTATGCCCCTTTCATTCCTGAGGGGTTGGCATATCTAATCGAACTCTGAGGGGCGCCGTCGGGCGGCGTCCGAGGAGTGGATCTGGATGGCCGAACGCAAGCAGGGGGATCAAGGGACGGGCGATCGCTCTACGGTGATTACCCAGACCAAGGCCCGTACCCAGCGGCCGTCAATGTACCGGGTGCTGATCCTGAACGACGACTACACGCCTATGGAGTTCGTGGTCTACGTTCTGGAGCAGTATTTCCACAAGTCGCGGGAGGAGGCCACGCAGATCATGCTGCACGTCCACCAGACGGGCGTCGGAGTCTGCGGGGTCTACACCTACGAAGTTGCAGAAACCAAGGTGGCGCAGGTGATCGACACCGCGCGTCGCCATCAGCACCCCCTCCAGTGTACAATGGAAAAGGACTAACGACCGTGCCGTCATTCTCGCGCCTGCTCGAAGAGTCCCTGCATAGGGCCGTGGCCCTGGCCAACCAGCGTAGCCACGAATATGCCACGCTTGAGCATCTGCTCTTGTCGCTCACAGAGGATGAGGACGCCATCGGGGTCATGAAGGCCTGCGACGTCGATCTTGGCGTGCTCAAGACGACACTCACCAACTATGTCGACAATGAGCTCAAGTCCCTGGTGGTCGATGACGGCGAGGATGCCAAGCCCACGCCGAGCTTCCAGCGGGTGATCCAGAGGGCCGTGATCCACGTCCAGTCATCCGGACGCGAGGACGTGACCGGTGCCAACGTACTGGTCGCCATCTTCTCGGAGCGGGAAAGCCACGCCGCCTATTTCCTGCAGGAGCAGGACATGACCCGGTATGACGCGGTGAACTACATCGCGCACGGCATCGCCAAGAAGGCGGGCGCCACCGAGGCCAAGCCGGTCAAGGGTTCGGAAGACGAGGAGAAGGCGGCCGTCAAGACGGGCGGAGAAGCCCTCGACGCCTACTGCGTGAACCTCAACGAGAAGGCCAAGCAGGGCAAGGTCGACCCCCTGATCGGGCGCTCTGCAGAGGTCGAGCGCTGCATCCAGATCCTGTGCCGCCGGACCAAGAACAATCCGCTCCTGGTGGGGGATCCCGGCGTCGGCAAGACCGCAATCGCCGAGGGCCTGGCCCGCAAGATCATCAACAAACAGGTGCCGGAGGTC
>CAIWHQ010000250.1 GCA_903912465.1 uncultured Alphaproteobacteria bacterium
CACGCCCAGGGCGGCCAGCTCGTCGTGCAGGGCGCGCAGGGGGTCCTGGCCGGCGCAGACGATGATGGTGTCGGCCTCGATGACCCGCGGCTCATCACCGATCAGGACGTGCAGGCCCGCATCGTCGATCTTCTCGTAGGTGACGCCACCGATCATCTGCACGCCGCGCTTCTGCAGGGTGGCCTTGTGGGTCCAGCCCGTCGTCTTGCCCAGGGACCGGCCCAGGGACTCGGACTTGCGTTGCAGGAGGGTGACGGTGCGGTCGGCCTTCTCAACGTGGGGGACCACGCCGGTGACGCCGCCCCGGGGGTGGTTCTTGAAGTCGATGCCCCACTCGGCGGCGAAGACGTCCACGTCCATGGAGGCCGAGATCCCGGCGTGGCTGACCAGTTCGGCTACGTCGAAGCCGATGCCGCCGGCGCCGATGATGGCGACCTTCTTCCCCACCTTCGCCTTACCGTTGATGACGTCGATGTAGCTGGCCACCATGGGGTGATCGATACCCGGCACGTCGGGCCTGCGCGGTGTGATGCCGGTGGCGATGACGATCTCGTCAAAGCCGCCGTTGACCAGGCTGCGGGTGTCGGCCCGGGTGTTCAGCTTCAGGTCGATCTTCAGTACCTCGATCCTCCGGGCGTAGTAGCGGAGGGTCTCGGAGAACTCCTCCTTGCCGGGGACCTTCTTCGCCAGGTTGAACTGGCCGCCGATTTCGCCTGCGGCCTCGAACAGGGTGACCCGATGGCCGCGCTCGGCGGCGACGGTGGCGTAGGCCAGGCCCGCAGGTCCCGCACCGACCACGGCAACGGACCTGGGCGCGGTGGTCTTCTCATAGACCAGCTCGGTCTCGTAGCAGGCCCGCGGATTGACCAGGCAGCTGGTCATCCGGCCAGTGAAGGTGTGGTCCAGGCAGGCCTGGTTGCAGGCGATGCAGGTGTTGATCTCGTCTTCGCGGCCTTCGGCGGCCTTCTTCACCAGGTCCGGGTCGGCCAGCATGGGCCGGGCCATGGAGACCAGGTCCGCGTCGCCCCGGGCCAGGACCTCCTCGACGACTGAGGGCATGTTGATCCGGTTCGAGGTGATGACTGGCACGCCCACCACTTCGCGCAGGCGGCCAGTGACACTGGTGAAGGCGGCGCGGGGCACCATGGTGGCGATGGTCGGGACCGGCGCCTCGTGCCAGCAGAAGTGGGTGGAGATGATGTTGGCGCCGGCCGTCTCGATGGCCTTCGCCAGGGTGACCACTTCGTCCCAGGACATGCCGCCCTCCAGCATGTCCATGGCGGCGATGCGGAAGATGACGATGAAGTCCCTGGGCACGGCCGCCCGCACCCGGCGCACCACCTCGACGGGGAAGCGCATGCGGTTCTCGAAGGGGCCGCCCCACTGGTCGGTCCTGCGGTTGGTCTTCTCCACCAGGAAGGTCGACAGCAGATAGCCGGCCGAGCCGATGATCTCGACGCCGTCGTATCCGGCCTGGTGGGCGAGGGCCGCGCAGCGGGCGAAGTCGGACAGCTGCTGCTCGATGCCGTCCTCGTCCAGCTCGTTGGGCGTGAAGGCGCCGATGCGCGAGCGCACCGCCGAGGCGGCGACGGCCTCAGGCGTGTGGGCCAGGGGACCGGTGTGCAGGATCTGCATGCAGATCTTCACGTCCGGGTCGGCGGCATGGACGGCCTCGGTCACCTCCCGGTGGGCCTCGGCTTCCTCGGGGGTGGACAGGCGGGCACCGGGACCCGCGCCGCCGTTGGGCGAGATGCCGCCGGTGATGATCATGCCGACCCCACCCCGGGCCCGCTCGGCGAAGTAGGCGGCCATGCGCGACAGCCCGCCGGAGGCCTCTTCGAGGCCCGTGTGCATGGAGCCCATGAGCACCCGGTTCTTCAGCTTGGTGAAGCCGAGGTCGAGGGGCGAGAACATCAGCGGATAGCGGCTGGCGGACATGGGTTTCCTCTCCGGACGGTCACCGGCCTCTGGGGGCCGGCGGTTGTTCCTACCATCCGGGAGGCGAGCCCCTCCTGTCAAACATGACCCTGCGTCAGGGGACCGTCAGAGCCCCACGACGCCTCCATTGGTGCGTACCACCGCGACCACGCCTGAGCGCGGACGACCGCTCCGGACGCCGGACTGGCTTTGGGGCCAGTTGCTGTCCGGTGCATTGGATGCGCCGTTCTCGCCAGGGTGCTGGATGCCGACGAACAGGGTCCGTCCGTCGGGCGTGCTGTCCACACCTGTGATCTCGCAGCCGACCGGGCCGGTGAGGAAGCGCTTGAGCGTGGCGGGCGTGGCGATGGCGCCGGCGATGGTCGATTGGGTTGCCGTTGCTCCCGAGGCGCTCGTGTTGGTGATGGTCAGCGCCCTTCCGTCACCCACGACGCCGGGAAGCGCCGCCAGCATCTGGTTATTGGTCCGGTCCGTAAAGGCGCCGTCATCGGTCTGGATCCACAGGAGGGGGCGGATCTGCCCACCCGGATTTTGCCCCCGGGAGAACCACAGTCCGTCAGGGCTGGAGAAATCGTTGGAGGCGTCCAGTCCCGAGATGTTGACGTTCGGACCGGCGTCAATGGAGTCCGCACCGAACAGGTAGATGTCCCAGCCAAAAGTCATCGCTGCGTTGTTGTCGCCCGTCTCGCGGAAACGGATGATGTGCCCGTTGGGGTTGCCGGAGTTGGAACTGGTGCCGCGCGGATCCACATAGTGGCGCGGGTTGGCGGCGTTGGTGCCGTTCAGCGGCCGAAGGGTGGCGCTGTTGTTGGTAAGGGTCAGGTACACCTCGCCATTGACGGGATTGACGGCGGTCCACTCTGGGCGATCCATCGGCGTCGCCCCGACGGCATCCGCCGCCAGGCGGGTGTTGACCAGGATATCGGCCTGGTCGGCGAAGACATAGGCGGGAGCGGATCCTACGGCCGGCCGGGCCGGAACCTGGCCGAAGACCAGCGGCAGCCATGTGCCGGTCCCATCAGCGTTGAAGCGGGCCACATAGAGGGTACCGGCGTCGAGGTACTTGTCCCCCATGGCCAAACGGTCGGTTACCTGAGCGTCACTCGCCTGCCAGGCTGCGTTCGAGACGAACTTGTAGAGGTACTCCGATCGGGCGTCGTCGCCCATGTAGACCACCACCTTCTGACCCGGGATCACCCGGCCCTTCCAGGCACCCTCATGGTTGAACCGGCCAAGGGCCGTGCGCTTGCGCGGGGTCGACGCAGGATTGAAGGGGTCCATCTCTACGACCCAGCCAAACTGGTTGGCCTCGTTGCGATAGTCGGCAGCGGCGTTGGCCCCCTTGGCCCGCGCGTCCCAGCGGACGAACATCGGGCCCGTGGGTTGCGCCGACGACCAACCATAATTGCCCGTGGTGCTGGTCACGCCATAACGGCGCAGTGCCGTCAGCTCGCGGGGGCTGCGGGCCGCGTTGTCGGTGCCCGCCCCCGAATCGTCCCGCCTGAAGTAGCCGGCCCAGTTTTCCTCGCAGGTCAGCAGGGTGCCCCAGGATGTGTACCCGTTGGCGCAGTTATTGATCGTTCCGCGGCCTTCGCTACCCGATGGGGAGAAGACCGTGACCATCGTCGCCGCCCCCCGGGCGGGCCCATGGATCGTCATCGGCGTATTGGGCGTGATCATCCGGTTGAAGGGGCTTTCCTTCACGTAGGTCCAAGTCCGATTACCGGTGGTATCCCGCACCTCGACGAAACTCACGCCGTGGGCTTCGATTTCCTTCTGCGCCTCCGCCGCCGGGCGGGCGCCGTTAGCGTCGACGGTCGGGCCGTTGGGATGCAGGTACTGGACGCTCAGGTTCTCGTGGTTCTGGGCCAGGACGCCTCGCACGGAGCTGTTGTCGTCACGCGTGCCGCTTGCGCTCAGCCCGAAGTAGTAGAGGGCGTCGCCATGGTCGCCGATGCGCTGCGCGTAGTTCGTATCGGTCCCGTCGTTCTTGAAGGCCGGAACGGAGGCGGCAATGGGGTCTCCAAGCGCGGTCACCACGGTGACGGCGTAGCCCGCCGGGACAGTGACCACATCCGCGAAGTTCTTTGGCACCGCCAGGAAGGTCAATTGCGCCGGGCTGACGGTGACGATGACTTCGTCCGAGGCCACTGACGTGGTTCCGCTCTCGAAGCGGAAGATCAGGGGCGTTGCCGTGGCGACAGCAGGGGCGATGAAGGTTGCACTGCCCTTTCCTGTCTGAACCAGGTCAACCTTGGGTCCTGCCACCTGGGTGAACTGACTGAATGGGGCCGTTCCTGCAGGGTCAAATCCGGCGACGACACCCTGGAGGGTGACGAGGTTGCCTGTCGTCGTCGAGGCGTCCTGTCCGGCATTCACCGTGATCGCAGTACCTGCGCCACCGCCATCGTCGTCGGTGCAGGCGGCGAGGAGGCTCGTGCCCAGGAATGCCACTGCACTGGCGCGCAATCCACCGAACAAGGCGGCCCGACGGGAGTAGCGAACCTCCACGATCCGGTTGAGCGAAAGATTACTCGTCTGGTTGGTGTCGACGTCGCCGTCGGAGTAAAGCTCATCGCGCTGGACCATTGGAGGCTCCCTTGTGTGTTGCCTCCAATCCATGACCTCGCATCGTGACCGTAGAAGAACAGCTCGATGACGGTTTTCTATCCTCTTTATGTCACTCCGGGGTCAGGAAGCCGCCTGTCCGCCTTCAGGCGTACTCGAACCAGGCGTGGGAGACGACGGTGCGGTCCCCGACCCTGGCTTCGAAGATCACCCGGCCAGTGCCGTCGTGCCAGGCCAGGACCTTCAGGTCGTCGCCGGGCAGGACCGGAGAGGAGAAGCGCACCTTGATCCTGCGGAACCGGGCGGGGTCGCCCTCGCAGAGGGCCGAGACCAGCAGGTGGGCGCAGTGGCCGAAGGTGCACAGGCCGTGCAGGATCGGTTTGTCGAAGCCGCCGAACCGGGCCGCCTCCGGGTCGATGTGCAGGGGGTTGTAGTCGCCGGACAGGCGATAGATGTCAGCCTGGTTCTCCGCGATGTGCGCCCCGGTCTCGATGTCGGGCGCCCGGTCGGGGACGGTGACAGGGGCCGAGAAGGTGGTCCCGGCACCCTCGAAGGGCTCGATGTCGCCCAGGCGCTCGACGCCCCGGCGGAAGGAGCCCGAGACCATCTTCACGCAGACCTGGCCCTCGGCGTCGCGGACCTCGCTCTCGTACTCGACGAAGCCGGCACCCTTGCCGCGGGGGTGGACGCCGATCAGGCGCGAGACCACGCTGACCTCGCCGCCCAGGGGCAGGGGGCGCACCACCTCCAGGTAGCGCTCGGCGTCGATGGTCAGGGGCCCGGGCGAGGGCGGGATGGCGGCGCGATCCACCACCGCCCCGGCCCCGCCCCAGCGGATGGGGAAGGTCGGGAAGACGGCGAAGTCCTTGTGGCCCTCGAAGATGAACCTCAGGTCCCGGCAGTTGATGCCGACGGCGTAGAGCAGGATGTCGCGGCGGTCGTAGGCGATGCGGACCGGCTCGCCCCAGGCGGCGGGGCCGCCATCCGGCAGGGCGGCCTTGGCGTTGTAGACGGCCATGGGCGTCTCCTTACATGTGCGGGAAGGCCAGGGGATCCTGGCGCTCGAAGGCTTCGGCGGCGGCCAGGACCAGGTCATCCCGGGAGTGGGCCGAGGCGATCTGCAGGCCGATGGGCGTGCCGATGGAGGACACCCCGCAGGGGACGGTGACCGCCGGGTGCCGGGTCAGGTTGAAGATGGCCGTATTGGTCCAGTAGGGGTTGGGCCTCCCGTCCGGGCCGTCCGGCGTGTTCCGCCCCACCTGCGGGGGCAGGGTCGACATGGTCGGCGACAGGACGAGGTCGTACTCGGCGAAGACCTGGTTCCAGGCGTGGGCCATCTCGCGGCGGCGCACCTGGGAGTCCATGATGGTCTTCACGTCGAGGCCGGCGCCGATCTTGGCCTGCTCGTAGAGGGCTGGGTCGAACTCGCCATGCCGGGCCTCGGGATAGAGGTGCAGCAGTCGCTGGAGGGCGGCGAACCAGTGGGCCACGAAGATACGCCCCGTCTCGCCGTTCTCGGTCGGCGGGGTGATGGGGACCACCTCGCAGCCCAGGGCGCGGAACCGCTCGGCGGCCTTCAGCATCGCGGCCTCGACCTCGGGATCGAGGTAGAAGTCGCCGAACTTCAGCACCAGGCCCACCTTCAGCCCCTTCACGCCCCGGTCCAGGGCGACGACGAAGTCGACGTCCGTGGGCGGCAGGGCCAGGGGGTCGCGGACGTCGGCACCCTTCAGCACGTTGAGCATCAGGGCCGCGTCGCGGGTAGTTCGGGTCATGGGACCGGTATTGGCCAGGTCCCCGTGCATGGAGGCGGGCCAGGCGGGGATGCGCCCGTAGGTGGCCTTGAGCCCAACCAGGCCCGTGCAGGCCGCCGGGATCCGGACCGACCCGCCGCCGTCCGTGCCGATGGACAGGGGGCCGATCCCCGCCGCCACCGCCGCCCCCGCGCCTCCGGAGGAGCCCCCGGGGGTCCGCTCGGTATTCCAGGGGTTCCGGGTGATCCCGTTGAGCGGCGAATCCGTCACCCCCTTGAACCCGTATTCCGGGCTGGAGTTGGAGGCGAAGATCACGGTGCCGGCTTCCCGCAACCGGGAGACGGTGGTGGCGTCCTCCGTCTGCGGGGTCTTGTCGGTCAGCTTGCTGGCCATGGTGAGGGGCCAGCCCTTCACCCGGATCAGTTCCTTGATCGAGACCGGGACCCCGTCGATGGGCGACAGGGGCTCGCTCTTCGCCCATCGGGCCTCGGAGGCCCGGGCCTGGACCCGGGCGCCCTCGGCGTCGATGAGGGGCAGGGCGTTGAGCACGGGGTTCAGCCGCGCCGCCCGGTCCAGCACCGCCTCAAGGACCTCGACGGGCGAGGCCTTGCGGGCGGCGTAGAGGCCGGAAAGCTCGG
>CAIWHQ010000251.1 GCA_903912465.1 uncultured Alphaproteobacteria bacterium
GTTGATGTAGGGAATGAAGCCCAGGCCCTCTTCCTTGGCGCGGTCGAAGGGCGGCCAGTCCACCGGCGGGCTTGCCGGCGGTGCCTTGGTGCCCGTGAACCTCGAGAGCGGGGTCAGCCGGTACTGGGCCTGGACAGCCTGCAGGGCCGGAATGTCCTCGGGCCCACCCTCGATGGCGGTCCGGGTCAGGGTGCCGACGATCTCGGTCTCAGCCCGGAAGACGGCCTTGATTCCCTTGGGGACAGTTCCCTTCCAGCGCGGACCGGCGAACAGGTAGTTGCCGGCCTCACGGCCCGTGGCCCGCGACCCGGTATAGGCGAAGTTGTGGGTGTAGAGGTCGAACCACTGGTTCACGTAGTAGCGCTTGGGCACCGCCGGCAGGGACAGGACGATGGGCTCGGCCCGCAGGTCCAGCCAGGCCCAGCTGTAGGGCGTGTCGTTGTTCGGGCTGACGATGTCCTTGTCGTCGGGCGTCGCCAGCCGGGAATAGTGCCGGAACTGGTTGAACCCGCCGACATAGCCGGGGGCGTCCTTGTTCACCGCCTGGGCGTACAGGGTCTGGTAGCCCTCGATCGGGGCGAAGGACCAGGCCCAGGCCTCCTTGGCGATGGCCTTGGCCTCGGCGGGCGTCAGGGCCGTAGCGGCCGACACGGCGCCGGGTGCCAGGGACAGGGCGAGGGCGGAGGCGGCGAGGCCGAGGACCTCGCGCCGCTGGGTGGAGGGGATAAGGCTCTTGGTCATTTCGTCACCTGCTCGAAATCGTTCAGCTGCCAGCTCTTGGCGAAGTAGGCCTCGGTGGGTCCATAGAACCGGAAGTAGGCGAACCAGCCCTTGCCCGGCGTGGTCTGGATCCAGTTGGCGGCGCCTTCAGGCTTGACGGGCCCGAAGGTCACATCGACGGAGCCGTCGGCGTTCTTGACCAGGTCCGGCTTGCGCGAGCTGATGTCGGCGGCACCCTGGGCGGTGATCAGCGGGCCGCGGGTCACGTTGTCATACAGGGTGATCGACCAGAACTGCTTGACCGGCGGGGCGGGATCGACGTGGATCTTGTAGGTCTTGCCGCCATCCAGCCAGGCGCCGGCCTTGTCCTTGGAGGATTCCAGGTAGGCCTGGCCGAAGCCCAGGATCCGGCCCTGCATGCCCACGGACATGCCGATGGCCTCGTAGAACCAGGAGCCGCGCTGGTCGAACTGGACCCGGTCCTTGTTCGGGGTCTCCTGGTCGAGGTCGAACATGACCGCGTATTCCCAGCGCTTGCCGGGATAGACGGTCGCGCCCGCATAGCGCTTGTCGAAGGCTACAGTGCGGGCCATCAGCTCGCCGACCTTGGCCGCCTCGGTCAGGATCTTGGTCTGGCGGGCGTCGGGGTTGAAGGGCTTGCCGGGCTGAATTCCCAGGGGCTCGAGCATGCCGAACATGGTCCGGTCGCGGGGGGCGACGGGCTCGTTGGCGTAGAGTTCCGAAAGCAGGCGCCAGTATTCGAGGTTATCTGGCTGGGCAGAGGTCCAGGGCCGGCCGCCGACGGTGGCGTAGCGGGTCTCGCCCGGCGCCGCGCGGTTCGCCCAGGCGTAGATCTTGAACTTGCGAAGGGTTGCCTCGGCGACGGCCTTGTCCGGGTCGAGGCCCCGGGTCCCGAACCAGATCTGGTTGGAGGGCGACCGGACGACGCGGTAGCCAGCCGGATTGAGGGCCTCGCCGCCCGGCGGCAGGATCAGGTACTTGCCGCCTGCGCCCTTGTCTGGCCCGGTCTGGCCCATGTCGGTGATGGGCTGCTGCCAGATGTCCAGGACGCCACCCGCCGTGGCGCCGGCCGGGACTTCGACCACCAGGGGGCCGTCCTTGGCCAGGTTCCAGAAGCTGAAGGCGTAGAGGGTGGTGCTGTTCGGGGTCAGCATCCCCGCCTTGTCCTTGAGGTCCTGGAACAGGAGGATCTCGCCGTTCTTGACGCCAAGGGTCTTGGCCTGGGCGTCGTTGAGCGCCTTGAAGCCCACCGCCGGCAGGGCCCA
>CAIWHQ010000252.1 GCA_903912465.1 uncultured Alphaproteobacteria bacterium
CACGCCGACGGTGCCCTCATGGGCATTGGCGGCGGGGACGGCGGGCGCGCCGCGGCGCTGGACCGAGGCGTAGGGGGCGATGGTGACGGGGCCGGGAAGGCTGTTGGCCACCGTGTCGGTCACGGTGAACATGAAGCGGTCGTCGACCTCGATCTGGCGGGTAAAGACCAGGCCCTCGCCGCCGTCGTAGCGCAGCACCACGGGACGGCCGGGCGAGAGCCTGTCGCCCTGGACCTGGGTCCACAGGGCGCTGGCGCCAGGCAGGCCCGGCAGGTTGGAGCCCGTCCATCCGAAATCCGCGAACCAGGCGTCCCTGACGCCCTCAGGCCGCAGAAGCTCCACGGGCGGCGACTTCGGGTCTACGTCCACCCGATAGTCGCGCAGGAAGAGGTCATCGATACGCCCGCCGCGGAGGGAGACCGAACCCTGAAGGGCCGGCGTGTCCACGACGATCCGTGGCGCACCGGCTATGGCGGCGGCCCGGGTCACGAAGACCGGCGCGGCCGGGCCCGCCACAGCGGGAGCCCCGGCGACAGCGCCTGTTGCGCCCTGTGCGGCCGCAGGGGTCTCGCGGGCCTTGAGCTCGGCATCGCGCTGCCGGTTCTGGGGACCGAGGACCAGGGCCTGGTAGCCAAACAGCAGGACCATCGACAGGACGACGAAGATCAGGGTGTTACGGTTCGGATTGTCGGGCATTCGGGCGCGCGCTCAGTCTGTTGGAGAGGGGGCGCTGTCAGGCGCGCGGGCGGGAGGGCCGCCTTGGGTCGCGAGGCTTATCAGCGCGCTTTTCACGTCGTCAAGCAGGCGGTCCCAGGGACGGGTCGGAGCGCCGCCCCTGGCGATCAGAACATAGTCGCAGCCAGGACGCCCAAAGGCGGGGACGAGCTGCCGCGCAGCCTCCCTCAGCCGTCGCTTGGCCCGGTTGCGAACGACCGCCCCGCCGATCCGGCGGGTGGCGGTGAAACCCACCCGGATCCGGGCGTCGCCATCCTGGCGCTCGAGCACCTGCAGGAGCACGGCACCGCGCGCACAGGCGCGGCCCTTGGCGGCGGCGAGAAAGCCGGGCCGGGTCCTGAGCCGTTCCATGGGGGGGGCGGGTTCCTCCATCCGGAGGGGCCCTGGGGCCTGCCAGCTTCGCGCCGTCAGGCGGTCAGGCGCTTGCGGCCCTTGGCCCGGCGGCGAGCGACGACCTTGCGGCCGTTCTTGGTGGCCATGCGGGCGCGCCAGCCGTGACGGCGCGCGCGCACGAGACGGGAGGGCTGAAAGGTGCGCTTCACGGGACCAGCTCCGGGAGAAAACGAGGCGCGGGGAATAGGGGATGCCTGGACCCCTGTCAATGGCGCCCGGGGCAGAAGGGCGGGAACCGGGCCTCAAAGGTCGGGACGGATGATGGTCTTTCCCACCACGGTGCGCTCGGCCAGGGTGTCGAAGGCCTCGCGCCAGCCCTCCAGGGGGAACTCCCGGTCGACCCGCGGATGCATGGCGCCCTCGGCGGCCAGCTTCCAGATGGCCTCGTTGTTCTCGCGACCCTTCTCGGGGAACTTCCGGCCGTACTCGCCGGCCCGGACCCCCATGACCGAGAAGCCCTTGATCAGGGCGTAATTGACCGGCAGCACCGGCAGCCGGCCCGAGGTGAAGCCGATCGACAGGATCCGGCCGTCGAAGGCGATGCAGCGCACGCTCTCGTCGAAGACGTCGCCGCCGACGGGGTCGTAGATTACGTCGGCACCGCGACCGCCGGTGATCTCCTTGACCCGGTCCTTGAAGCCCTTCGAGACGTTCACCACCGCGTCGGGGGCGTATTCCTTCTCGATCACCGCCAGCTTGGCGTCGGAGGCCGAGGCGGCGATGACCCGGCAGCCGAGGTGCTTCGCCAGGTCCACGGCCGCGAGCCCCGTGCCCCCGGCGGCACCGTGCACCAGGACCCACTCGCCCGGCTGGACCTGGGCCCGGCGGACCAGGGCGACCCAGGCGGTCAGGTAGCAGACCTGGTAGCCGGCGGCCTGGCCATAGGTCAGGGTCTCGGGCTTGCGGTGCAGGGCGGCAGCCGGGCTGACCGCGTACTCGGCAAAGGCCCCCGTGCGCGAGCCGCCAGCCACGGCGTCACCAGGCTTCCAGGCGGTGACGCCCTCGCCCACGGCCACCACGTCCCCGGCCAGTTCCATGCCCGGGGTGAAGGGAACCTGAGGCTTGTGCTGGTGCTCGCCCCGGGTCTGCATCAGGTCTGGGAAGTTCACCGCCCCGGCGCGGACCTTGATGAGCACCTCTCCAGGACCGGGGGTCGGGTCCGGCAGGTCCTTGACCCGGCAACCGGCGTACTCCGCGGCCAGTTCCTCGACGACGAGCGCACGCATGGGTCAGTCCTTTCAGGAATCTCGGGAAAGACGGGCGGCGGCCAGGGCGCAGATTTCCGCGCAGGCCGTCCGCGCCGCCGGAATAACACCGCCAAAGGCGGTGAAGCCATGGACCAGGCTGTCATAGCGCCGGTAGTCCACGGGCACCCCGGCCGCGGCCAGCCGCCGGGCGTAGGCCTCGCCCTGGTCGACCAGGGGATCGAAACCGGCAGTGGCGATCACCGCCGGCGGCAGGCCGGACAGGTCCTCCGTCCGCCCGGGCGCCAGCCGCGGGTCAGCGGGATCCGCGTCGGCGGCGAGGTAGTGGCCCACGAACCAGTCCAGGGTCGCCCGGTCCAGGGGAAAGGCGTCAGCGAAGGTCGTCAGGGAGGGGGTTTCTCCGGCCAGTTCCACGGCTGGATAGACCAGCAACTGGAGGACAGGGCCCGGCTCGCCCGTCCGGCGCATCTCCTGGGCCAGGGCGGCGGCGAAGAGGCCGCCCATGGAGTCCCCGCCGATCGCCACCCGACCCGGCGCGGCTCCGAAGCGCTCTCCCGCCTCCCGCGCCCATCGGAAGGCTGCCAGCACATCCTCGTAGCCGGCCGGGAACCGGTGCTCTGGCGCCAGCCGGTAGTCCACCGAGATCACAGGCCCCCGGAGGGCCTCGGCCAGGCGTCCGCAGAAGCCGTCGGTGGTGTCGATATCGCCGATCACCCCGCCGCCCATGTGGGCGAAGACCAGGATGGGGGCGTCCGGGTCGGGGCGGGCGGGGCGATAAAGCCGCGCCGGCCGGTCGCCGTCACCACCGGGAACCTGCAGGGTCTCCGTGCGCACCCCCGGGGGTGGGGCCTCCCCGGTGAGGGCGAAGGCGCTCGCGCTGGCCTGGCGGGCCTCTTCGGGGGACAGGGTGCTCATCGGTCGGCCGCGGCGGGCACCCGAGGCCAGGAACTGCAGGCGGGGATCGAGGGTGCGGCCTGCGCGGTGGACGGCTCCGCCCCCCGAAAGCAGGCGCAGGACCGGCGCTGGCAGGGACAGGGTCCAGGCCAGGAGGGCCGTCTGCGAGGTCTTGCGGCTCATTGCGCGGCTCCGGACAGCCCGGCCGTCCCGCCCAGGATCAGGGCGACGGCGAAGTCCGTGGCGGCGGCGGTGTCGATGGGCCGGCGGGCCAGCATCTTCTGCCCGACCTCCCGCGCCACGCCGATGCAGGCGGCCGCCAGGAAGTCGGCGTCGACGCCCCGGGCCCCGCCCCGCTCGGCCTCGTCGACGATGGACCTGCGGACCTCCTCGTAGACCGCCGCCATCTCGGGGGTCTCGCCCATCAGGGTCAGGCCCGCCTCCTCGGCTGGCCGGCGGGCCAGCCAGTTGTCATGTTCGCTGGCCAGGAAGCCATAGTAGGCGCTGATCGCCCCGCGCACGAAGGCCTCCCAGGTCCGGGCCCGCTCGCGCTGGGCCTTCAGCACCGGCGAGAACCTGCGGGCGCCGTCCCGGGAGAGGGCTGCGGCCACCTCCTCCTTCGAGCGGAAGTAGTTGTAGAAGGTCCCCGAGGCCAGGCCGGTCCGCCGGATGATGTCGCGTACCGTCACCGCCTCGAAGCCGGAGTCGCCGAACACCTCCCGGGCCGCATCCAGGATGGCCTGGCGGTTCTGGGCCTTGGTGATCTCACGCTTCCCGGCCGGGGCGAGGGCAGTGTCGGACATGGGCTCGCTCGGAAGTTGACGCGCGTCACCATACGGCATAGCGCGCGCCCGTCGAGCCCCCTCCCACCTACTTCCGCTGGTCGGCCGAGCCGGAGCGGACCCCCCGGAATTCCGAGCCTGCCTTCCAGTCGGGCCAGCGGCGGGAATTGGCCAGCTCCCGGCCGAGGTCGTAGAGCAGGCCCCCGTCCTGGGCTGCGCCGGCCAGGTTCCAGTCGGGCGACCACTCATCGGCGGGCTGGTGGTAGCGGTTGGTCGTGTAGTCCCGGGCCAGGGCCTCGCCCCGGATCCGGCCGCCGTCGATAAGGTCCTGACCGGAGCCGAAGGAGATGGCTGGCACGCCGCGCTTGGCGAAGGGGAAGTGGTCCGAGCGGAAGAAGCTGCCGGCGCCCGGGCGCGGGTCGGGCGAATAGGTCCGGCCGCGCTTGGCGGCCAGGGCCACCAGGTCGTCCTGCAGGGTCAGGGGCGCGTCGCCCGAGGTCGTGAAGTCCCGGGCCGGGCCGGCGGTCGCGCCGCCGTCCATGTTGATCACCCCCGCCGTGGTGGCCAGAGGATAGACCGGGTTGGCGGCATAGTATTCCGAGCCCAGCAGGCCCTTCTCCTCGGCGGTGACCGCCAGGAAGACCACCGAGCGGTCCGTGTCCGGCGCGGCAGCGTACTGGCGGGCGATCTCCAGCAGGGAGGCCGTGCCCAGGGAGTTGTCCAGAGCACCGTTGTAGATCTTGTCGCCCCGGGCGTCCGGCAGGCCGACGCCCAGGTGGTCCCAGTGCGCCGAGTAGATCACGGTCTCGTCCGGATGCTTGCGGCCTAGCTTCCGGGCGACGACGTTCTTCGAGACAATCTTCTGCGCCCGGACGGCGTAGTCGGTGGACAAGGTGACGCCGGTCAGTTCCACGGGGCGGAAATCCCGGGTCTGCGCCTTGGCCTTCAGCGCCTCGAAGTCGAGGCCGGCGGCCTTGAACAGCCCGACGGTCGCGTCGCGCTGGACCCAGCCCTCCAGG
>CAIWHQ010000253.1 GCA_903912465.1 uncultured Alphaproteobacteria bacterium
CTCGCCGCAGGTGCCGGACGCCGGTTCGGGGGCGGGAAGCTTCTGGCCGCCTGGCGGGGAAGGCCCCTGGTCGAGGGCGCCCTCGACGCAGCCCTGGCCAGCGCCTCCGACCCGATCCTGGTCGTAACCGGGGCAGACGCGGGGCCGGTGGCGGAAGCCGTCCGGGACTGGGGCCAGGACCGGCAGGCCGGTGCCCGTCTGAGGATCGTCCACGCCGAGGATCACGCCGAAGGCATGGGCGCCTCGCTCAGGACCGGCGCCTCGGCCCTACCCTTGGGCCTGAAGGGCGTCTTCGTCTTCCTGGGGGACATGCCGGGGATCCCGCACGACGTCTTCGCCGGCCTCGTCGAGGCCCTGGCCGCAGGGGCTCCGGCGGCGGCACCCGAGCACCAGGGCCGGCGTGGGCACCCGGTCCTGTTCTCCGCAACCCTCATTCCCGAGCTCGCCCGGGCGAGCGGCGACGCCGGTGCCCGGGAGGCCCTGTCGATCCTGGGCGACAGGCTCGTCCGGATCCCTACAGAGTCCCCGGGCGTCCTCTTCGATGTGGACCGCCCCGGGGACCTGGACGCCGCTCCAGCGCCGGAAATCCCTAGCTGATCCAGTCGGCCCCGAGGCCGGCGAGGGACACCCCCACCAGGATCACCTGGTCCCCGTTGCCCATGTCGACGACCACGTCAGTGCCCACCTGGGTGATGGTCCTCGACGGCCCGCCATCCAGCACCAGCCGGTCGCCCTGGACGTAGTTGAAGTCGGTGATGCGATCGATGGCCGCGCCGGCCAGGCTGTGGAAGATGTCCGCCCCAGCACCGCCGCTGATCGTGTCGTTGCCCTTGTCGCCCCAGATCCAGTCGTCGCCGGCCCCGCCCAGGATGGAGTCCTCGCCCTGGCCGCCGCGCACCCAGTCGTTCCCGGCGCCGCCGTCGACGGTATCATTGCCCAGGTTGCCATAGACGATGTCCCAAGCGGCATCCCCGAAGAGCAGGTCGTTGTCCTTGCCGCCGACGACCCAGTCCTCCCCGTCGTTTCCGCGCAGGGTGTCACTGCCCATGTTGCCATGCATGTCGTCGAAGCCCGAACCCCCGGAGAGGGAATCGTCGCCCGCCTCGCCGCGCAGGTAGTTGGTGCCGGAGGAATCGATGAGGGTGTCATTGCCCTCTCCCCCGAAGGCGGTGTCGGCGCCGGCGCCTGAGGACAGGCGATTGTCGAGTGTGTTCCCGATCAGATTGTCATCACCGGACCCTGAGAGGGCGTTCTCGATGTCCGTCCCCCGGGCGATGGCGACGTTGCCGCGATTGCCGCCGACGTCGGAGAAATGGCCGGGCAGGAGATCGATTTTCTGATTCTGCGAGTACCCAGAGAAGTCAAAGGTATCGTTTCCACCGGCATCCCAAGCCGCAAATATCAATACTGACGTTGAGCTGGTTGCCTGAAATGATTGCGGATCGGAGTTCGAATTGAAACCGTATATGGTATCACCCGTTCTCGTGGCCATGTTTGGCCCATACAGCGCCTGAACGGCATAAATATCGTCGAGGAGCGGGACAGAGGGATAAATTTTACTTGGAATCGAAGATCCAGTATTCTCTCCGGAAAAATAACTCATAACGGTATATTGCGTAGAATCTTCGAAATAGTAGGCATCAAAATAGTATGTCGTAGCTACATCGTCATCATTGTAGTTGCCCGGGTGTTGAAGTCCGATTGCATGACCAATCTCATGTACAAGTGTTAGACCTCCATAGTTAGAACCTGTTGGTGAGGTGAGGTAATAGTCTAAATTTTTGAGCCAAATGTCTCCGGAATTATCCGAGAATCCGAATTTATCATATCCATCCGGATAAAAAGCGAATGCATAATCTTTACCGCCTGAAAAATTACCAAACAGTATTGTAGCGGAATCCGAATATGCGGCTTCACCTGTCTCTCCGGACCCCACCCTTAGGAAAGTGATTCCGGCAACATCTGACCACGACTTCAGGGCAATTTCAGTCTGCACAATTTGTTCGTAATTGAACCGGGAGAAAGCCTTGGTTTCGCTTGGCATTGTTCCGGGAGCCGCGGATCGGAAGGCATAGGTCACCGTGACGGGCTGTCCGGCGATACCCCAGGAGTATCCGTCTCGGGTAAGATTGTTCGCGGCCTGATCGATCGTAAAACTGGTCTTGCCGTTGGAAGACGCGCCTCCGCGTTGCTCTAGATTGAGGTAGCTGTAGCCCTCTGCAGCACTGGATTGCTCCCCGCGGAATTCGGCGGCCGTGTAACCTAACCCCGGGGCCTGCACTGCCTTGGGGTCCATTTCCAGCTGCTGGCGGCTATCCTCGAACTCCCCGGTGAGGGTGTCTTCAAGTCCAATGAGGGAGGATCGCCACATCTGTCTTGTCCACAATTCAGGTTCAGGTCGTGAAGCCCCCAATCGGTTTGCTATCAGGATTTTGAGGTGAAATCAGCCTTAAGTCTAAGGAGAGCACCGAACGTATCCTTTGGCGATTGAATCGCTGTCCAGATCCCGCGTTCTCACAATGAAGTGTCGATGCTGTCCGGGGATGTCGTCTTCAGGCGCGAAGTGAAAAACGATCGCAGCGACCTAGGCCCCATTCAGATGGCGGTTCCGGGCTGGATACCTGACCCGGGCGATTGCCCCGTCGGCGTCCGTAACGGCATCCCTTGCGGGTCCCAGCCCCCGTTGGCCCTTGGTCAGGGCGGCCAGTCTGAGGCCGGGTTGAAGTGTGGCCAAGGATGGGATGCCTTCGTCGCCTCTGGAACCTGGAACATCCAAGGGTCCCGGTCAGCCGCTCACGCAGCCCACTCCGGCGGGGTTTGGGCGAGAGCTTCGAAGCCGTGCTGAGTGCCTCCGGCTTCCCGCAACCGCTCCCTAGGCCCGCCCCACCGAGGCGTACCGGAAGGCCAGGGGCCAAAGGCCAGCGCCTTCAGGCCGCCTCGTCAATCCGGATTTCCAGGCGCAGCCCCGCCGCTGTCGCAAGGTTGACCAGGGCGTCGAGGGAAAACTTCCCCAGCTTGCCGCGCAGCAGATCATTGAGCCTGGGCCGAGTGACGCCCAGTCGGGCCGCAGCCGCTTCCTGGGAGAGGTTCCAGGACCGGACCCTGAGGGACAGGGCCGAGAGGATTGCGGCGCGCGCCTTCAGGTTTGCGGCCTCCGCCGGGGTGTCGGCGAGGGCGTCGAAGACGTTCTCGAAGGTCTGGGCTTCCATGATCAGCGTCTCCATGCCCGTAGCCGCGCGGCTGCGAGGTCGATGTCCTTCTGCGCCGTCTTCTGGGTCTTCTTGCTGAAGGCGTGGAGGACCAGAACACGATCCTCCAGCTTCGCCAGGTAGATGACCCGGAAGGCCCCCGCGGCGTCCCGGATGCGGATCTCACGCACACCGGGCCCAATCGAGGTCATGGGTTTCCAGTCCTCAGGGTCGAGACCCAGCTGCAGCTGGTGCAACTGGAAGCCCGCAGTCGCCCGCGCCGTCTCCGGGAAATCCCGGACACGCGAGAGGCTGTCCCCAAGGAAGACGACGGCTTTCACTGGCAGAGTGTATCGAAATCGATACGTTCCCGCAACCGCTCCCTAGGCCCGCCCTACCGAGGCGTACCGGAACCCAAGGGCCCGGACGTCCTCGGGCTTGTAGATGTTGCGCAGGTCCACCAGCACCGGGGTGCGCATCAGGGTACGGACGCGCTCCAGGTCGAGGGCGCGGAAGGGGTCCCATTCGGTGATGATGACCAGGACGTCGGCGCCTTCGGCGGCGGCGTAGGGGTCGGGGCGGAAGTCGACGCCGGGCAGGAGGTGGCGGGCCTCGGTCATGCCCTCGGGGTCGAAGGCCTGTACCCGGGCGCCCAGGGCCTGGAGGGCGGGGAGGATGTCCAGGGACGGGGCATCGCGCATGTCGTCGGTGTTGGGCTTGAAGGTCAGGCCCAGGACGCCGACCGTGCGGCCGGCCAGGTCGCCGTCGACGGCGGCGGCCACCTTGGCGGCCATGGCCTTCTTGCGCGCGTCATTGACCGCCACGGTGGTCTCGATGAGGCGGACGGGCGAGCCGGCGTCGGTGGCCGTGCGCACCAGGGCCAGGGTGTCCTTGGGAAAACAGGAGCCGCCATAGCCGGGGCCGGCATTGAGGAACTTGCCGCCGATGCGCTTGTCGAGGCCGATGCCCTTGGCCACCTGCTGGACGTCGGCGCCGACCGCCTCGCACAGGTCGGCCATCTCGTTGATGAAGGTGATCTTCATGGCGAGGAAGGCGTTGCCGGCGTACTTGATCAGCTCGGAGGTGCGCCGGTCGGTGAACTGGATCGGCGTCTCGTTGAGGAAGAGGGGCCGGTAGAGCTCGGTCATGACCGGCCGGGCCCGCTCGTCGTTGAGGCCCACCACCACGCGGTCGGGGCGCTTGAAGTCGTCGATGGCCGCGCCCTCGCGCAGGAACTCAGGGTTGGAGACCACGGCGAAGGCAGCGTCGGGGCGGCGCTCGCGGATGATGCGCTCGATCTCGTCCCCCGTGCCCACCGGGACGGTGGACTTGGTGACCACTACGGTGAAGCCTTCGATGAGGTCGGCGATCTCGGCAGCGGCGGCATGGACGTAGGAGAGGTCGGCATGGCCGTCGCCCCGGCGCGAGGGGGTGCCCACGGCGATGAAGACCGCATCGGCGGCGCGCACGGCCTCGGCCGGCTCGGGGGTGAAGGCCAGGCGCCCGGCCTGGACATTGCGGGCCACCAGGGTGTCGAGGCCGGGCTCGAAGATGGGCATGCGTCCGGCCTTCAGGCCCTCGATCTTGCCAGCGTCCTTGTCGATGCAGGTAACCTGGTGGCCGAAGTCGGCAAAGCAGGCGCCCGAGACGAGGCCCACATAGCCGGTGCCGATCATGACGACGTGCATGGCGCTCAGATCTCCTGGTTGTAGGCGCCGATCTCGGGGCGCCGGGCGAGCC
>CAIWHQ010000254.1 GCA_903912465.1 uncultured Alphaproteobacteria bacterium
CCGGTTACCTGGGAGAGGCCGGAGAACTGAAGGCTGCCGGCAAGGGCATGATCCCGGTGCTGCAACTGCCCGACGGGCGATACTGGGCCGACTCCACGCCGATGATCCTGGCCCTGGAAGACATGCATCCGCGAGAGCGCAGCCTCTTGCCCGACGATCCCGGTGATCGGTTTCTGGCCCTGCTTGTCGAGGACTTCGCGGACGAGTGGCTGGTGCAGCCCTTGTTCGACTTCCGCTGGGACGCGGAGGCGGACCAGGACTTCTGCGCCCGCCGCCAGATGGCCGGGTGGCTGGGGGCGATGCCCAAGGCGCAGTTCGATGAGATCATTGAGCGCTTCAGGGCGCGCCAGACCGGGGTGCTTGCCCGGCTGGGCGATCGTGAGGTGAACCGGCCCCTGCTGCGGTCGACCTATGGCGAGGTCCTGGCTGCGATCGAGGCGCAGCTGGAGGTGAGCCGGTTCCTGTTTGGCGGACGCCCCTCCATTGGGGACATTGGCCTGTTCGGCCAGTTGTCCCAATGCGCCATTGATCCCAGCGCATCGGCGATCATGCGACGCGACGCCGTGCGGACCTTCCAATGGGTGCAGGATCTGGACGACGCCTCTGGGATCGAGGGCGAATGGCGCGATCCCGCCAGCCCCATGGGTCCAGGTTTGGAGGGCTTGCTGGTCCTCATCGGCGAGGTGTTCCTGCCCTACATGGTCGCCAACGCCGCCGCCGTGCGGAGCGGTGCGCCCAAGGTCTCGGTCACGCTGCGCGGCATGCCCTTCCTTGCGCGCACGGCCTCCTATCGGTCGGACTGCCTGGGTTGGCTGAGACTGGCTCTCGCCGACGCCCTAGCGGCGGGGGCGGGGGACCTGGAGTCCACGCTTCGGCGCCATGGATGCTGGGATGCGCTTCAACTCGAGCCCGGTGAGCGGGAGACGATCCCGCCCTTGTCGCCGGAGTTTACGGGCCGGCGCTCTGCTATCTTCTGAGCAGAGGCTTCTGGCTGTCGGCGTCCGGGTCGACACCCCACTCTCCTCCGCCATGCGGTGGCTCCACCTGGTGTTGGCCGGGGTCGTGACCCTGAAACTGGCGCACTGATGACGCCGAGTGGCAGGCTGGGGGGTCAGACAACCGGGCTCTCTCCATTCTGGGGATCCCGTAAGCCAGGGCGATCTGGACCGGCGCTGCGCCCGTCGACCCCTGGCGCGAGCAGGTAGCCGGCGAGCGCGCGCACCAGCCGGGGGTGGAGCGACGGCGGGGCCCCCTGCCCTCCGTACGCGTCTGCCTCGACCAGGACCCTGGTGATCAGCAGAAGGTCTCGGGCGACCTCCTCCGGGCTTCCGTCCGGAAAGGGGATCAGCTCGTCCCGGTGATCTTCCAGGAACTTAAGGATCGCGCCGACGAGCCGGCTCTCACTCGACGCCAGTCGGGTCCCCAGGGGCAGACGGCGTTCCTCATGGTCCAGCGCCGCTGCGAAGACCGGGTCCTGGAACTGCTGCTCGATTGCAAGCCGGGCCAGCCGGCTGAGACCCTCGAGAAGCGGGGCGTCGGAGACGGAGGCCACCGCCGCCTCCAGAGCGACGGCGAGCCGCTCTCGCTCCTGCTCGATCAGCGCCACCGCCAGGGCGGCCTTGTTCGGGAAGTACTGGTAGAGCGAGCCGACACTCACGCCCGCGACCTCGGCGATGCGGTTGGTGTTGAAGCCGGCCAGCGACTCCCGGGCCAGAACGCGAGCCCCTGCGGTCAGGATCGCCTGCACGGTGGCCAGGGAACGGGCCTGCTTCGGCGCCTTTCGGGCCTCCAGATGGGGTTTGTCCATGGCGGGGAATGCGAGTCCTTTACGCGAGCAATTGCTCACATACTCGGAAAGCCGTCCGGAGCCAAGACGGGGCGCCCCCGCTTCCGCGGGCGCCATAACCCAGACGATTGGAGCGAACTGATGACTGAATCCCCCCTGGCCTTTTCGACCTTTTATCGGGACGTGTATCTCCCCGAGCATCGCCAACCCCTCAATGTGGCACTGCACGTCTTTGGCACGCTGGCCGGCCTGGCCTGGGTCGCCGCGACGCTGGCGGCTCCCGGCTTCTGGAAGCTCTCTGTCCTGCTCTTTCCGGTGATCCACGGCGCCCCGGGCCTCATCGGCCATCGCCTGGTTGAGCGAAGCGAGGCGGTGGGTGACGCCCGCTGGCGCAGGAGCGACTTTCCGGCCTGGCTCTTCATTCTGGCCAATCACCGGCTCGCCGCGGAGCGACTGGTGCTGTCACCGCTGGCGGCCCTGGCGCGCTGGATCCTGTTGGTGCCGGAGCGCCTTCGCCGCCGCCCCGGGTCATCGCGCTGACGCTGCGAGACCTCCGCGCGGCTCAAGCCTCCCGGAGGATCCTGTAGCCGAGGGCGGGCGAAAGCCGGAGAGTGGCGCGGAGCAGGCGCGTCTTGCCGACATCGATGACCGGGCGGTTCCGGCGCATGCCCTCGACAATCTGTTCGGCGCAGGCCTCCGGGCTGAGCTTCCCAGAGCCCCGGCCGCGGGTCATGTCGGTGTCCACCAGGGGCGGCAGGGCCTCGATAACCTTCACGTTCGGCGCCCTCGCCTGCGCCTGGTAGCGAAGGGCGCGGGTATGGTTGGAGAGACCCGCCTTCGTGGCGCAGTAAACCGGAGCCGACTGCTTGGGCGCCAGGGCGAGACCCGAGGTGATGTTGCAGATGGCGGCCTCGCGATGACGCAGCAGCACCGGCATGAGATGTAGACCAAGGGTCACCGGGGTGATGAAGTTCAGCTGGATCTCTCGGGCGATGCGGCCTGCGGCCTCGCCGGCGTCCGGGGCGACGCAGTCGACGATTTCCTGTGTCCCGGCATTGTTCACGAGTACAGAGCAATCCCCGTGTGCCTCGGCAACGGCCTGGGCCAGGCGGCCCGAACCCGCGGGATCAGACAGGTCGACCTCCACGAAGGCGATCCGGGCCTGTCCCATCCTGTCGGGAAGCTCGCCGCGGCTGCGTCCCGCCGCAATGAGCGTGGCCGCGCCCCGCCGTGCGAAGGCCTCGCAAAGGGCGAATCCGATGCCTCGTGATGCCCCGGTGATGCAGATCGTGCGTCCTTGAAAGTCCATGACCCTCCCTTTCCATTTCTGACCCTTCTTGGCACAGATTGCAGGCATCACGATTGACCGAGGTTCAGTGGAAGCCAGCGATCCCGGACAGGCCTTCGCGACCCTGCTTGAGGCGGAAGCCGGCCGGAGCGGGGAATGGCGTGCGCGCTCTGTTCGCTCCGGAACCGAGATCTTTGCGCACCGGCAAGACGCCACGCCGGTCTGCATCCTGACCCGCGGGCTCGTAAAGCTCTGCTATCCCATGGCGGGCGGCGAGGTCTGGACCAAGAGCTTCATTGTCGATCAGGGCGTCTTCGGACCCGTCTCAGCCACAGAGCCGGCACCGTCCTTCGGTGCCCTGGCCCTGGAAGAGTGTTCCCTCGGCGTCGTAAGGCTGGCCTGGGTCACCGCCCAGTTGGAAGCAAACCCCGCGCTGAGAACGGCCGCCTCTGGCTTCCAGGCCTGGCTCCTCGAACGTAAGCGTCAGAGGGAGGAGGACCTTCTGTGCCTTGCCGCGGAGGCGAGATACCTGGCCTTCATCCGCCGCGATCCGGATCTGGCGCAACGTCTGGAGCTGCAAGAGATCGCCGCCTTCCTCCGCATTACCCCAGTGGCGCTCAGCCGGATCCGCCGCCGACTGAGGTTGCGGGGCGACTTGGCCACGATCCTGTCTGGAGACTAGTTCCTATACCTAGCGCCCCGAAGCCGCCTTCAGTCGTCCACGACATTGGAGAAGGTCAGGCGGTTGCCGAAGGGATCCCAGACGGTGAAGTCGCGGGTTCCCCAGGGCGTATCCTCCACCTGGGGACGGGCATGCGGGTTGCTCCGCGCCCGGAGGTCGGCGCACAGGGCGTCGACGTCAGAGGTCTCGAACCGCACCGACGCGCCCGGGCTGGCGTCGCCGTAGTGGGCGGAAAGATGCAGGGCCAGGCCATCCCGGCTGACCGCCAGGTAGACGGGAGCACCGGCCTCGAAGCGGTGCTCGAATTCGACCTGGAAACCGAGAAAGTCGAGATAGAAGGCGCGTGCCAGCGCTTCGTCAAAGATCTGCAGGATGGGCGTGGATCGCAGCAAACTCATGGAGGGGGCTCCGGATTGGGGTCCGCACCCGAGCCTAGCAGAGCCGCTGCTTGCGCCAAGTGTGTGACAATCACCGCCTGTTGTGCCGGACCTGGCGTCCTCCTACCCCACCCACTCAAGCTCCACCTCCCCGCCCCGCGGGAGGTCGGTCCAGGTCCTTGCGAAGGCGGCGAGGTCGGCGCGGACGCTGGCCACGGCACCGGTGGGGATAAGCGGCAGGGGGACGTGTGAGTTGGCGCAGGCGGTCCCGGCAAGGGCCAGGAGGTCGGCTTCATCGCCCTGGTAGCCGCCCCAGAGGTCGGCCTCGAAGATCTCGACCAGGCGCTCAGCCTGGAGGAGCTGGAGGATGCCAGGATCGGCGGCACGCGCCCGGGAGGCGCTGGGATGGCCGCCGGCCGAGGCCAGGGCCTGGAGGTCGTCGGGCGCCAGACCCTCGGCGACCCGACCCCAGAAACCGCGTTGCAGGCCAAAGCCCCGCTCGACGAAGAGGTGAATGGCGTCGTGCGGGACCGGCCCCTTGTGAGGGGTGACGAAGCGGACCTCCCCTCGCCCGTCGGGCCAGACCTCAAGGGTGTCAGACGAAACGCCTCGTCGAATCCGGATCCGCATGGGTCCTCCTGGCTCGCCTCTCCGTGTCCGGCACCCTATCTGTCATCAAGTTTTCCAGAATCCTTGGCAAGGGCCTGTCATGACCCCCTCCGTTCCCCCCGGTTCTGCCCGCCCCAGCCGTCGCGGCCTGGTCCTGTCCGCCGCCGCCCTGGCCTTCTCCGGGCTGGGCGCCCGCGCCGCCCTGGCCGCGGAGGGCGGGGACATCCTCGATGAGGTCCGGGGCTATGGCACCCTGAGGCCGGACCCGGCCGGTGTGCTGGACCTTCCAGCGGGGTTTTCCTACCAGGTCATCTCCCGCGCCGGTGAGGTGATGGATGACGGCTTCCTGGCACCGGACCACTATGACGGCATGGGGTGCCTTGCCCTGCCGGACGGCCGCCTGGCCCTGATGCGCAACCATGAGTTGGACGAGGGCGAACACAGGCTGGGACCCACCGGTGGACGACCAGACCTGGAGGCGAGGCTGGGCACCCTGTCCGCCTTCGACCGTAGCGCCGACGGCCGGGTCCTGCCCGGGGGGGTGACCACCCTGATCATCGATCCCGCGACAGGGCGGCGCGAGCGGCAGTTCCTCTCCCTGGCCGGGACTGCATTGAACTGCGCAGGTGGCTCCACCCCGTGGGGCGCCTGGCTGACCTGCGAGGAGACTGTGCTCTCTGCGCCGAAAACAGGCGCCAGCCATGGCTGGATCTTTGAGGTCCCCGCGGATGCAGCAGGCCCCGTGGTGCCCGTTCCGCTGACCGCCATGGGTCGCTTCCGGCACGAGGCGGCGGCAGTCGATCCGGCCACCGGGACGGTCTACCTCACCGAGGACCGCGACGATGGCCTTCTCTACCGGTTCCTGCCCAACTCACCCGGTCGGCTCACCGGGGGTGGGCGGCTTCAGGCCCTGGCCTTCGAGGCTGGGGGGAGCGACAGTCGTAACTGGCGCCGGACCGACCTGACCGTCGGCGAGGTCCGTGCCGTGCGATGGATCGACCTCGATGAGGTCGAGAGCCCGAAGGATGACCTGCGCCAGCGGGGACACTCGGCGGGCGGCGTCCTGTTCGCCCGGGGCGAGGGTGTCCACCTGGCGGCAAGGCCAGATGGCGGCTGCGATATCTTCTTCACCTGCACCTCTGGCGGCGACCGGCGGCTGGGACAGATTTTCCGTCTGACCTCACAGCCCAAGACCGGGGCGGACCAGCTGCAGCTGTTCCTGGAGTCCCGTGACAGCCGGGTGATGAACTATGCGGACAATGTGACCATCGCCCCCTCCGGCCACCTCGTGATCTGCGAGGACCGGGTCGGTCTTAGCCTCAACCACCTCAAGGTCGTTACGCCAGCGGGGAAGGTCTGCGCCCTCGCCCGCCTTCGGATGCGCACTGAGCTGGCCGGTGCCTGCTTCTCTCCAGACGGGCGCTTCCTGTTCGTGAACGCCTACGCGCCGGGGCGGACCTTCGCCATAGAGGGCCCCTGGACGACGTTCAGCGAGGCCCCCGCCTGAGGCCCCTTGTCTGCCAGGCGGTACTCGCGAAAGACAAACGGCCCCCGGGTCTTCACCCGAGGGGCCGTGCCATTTCAAAGTCTCTGAACGCGGATCAGGCCAGGTCGAACCGGTCCAGTTCCATCACCTTGGTCCAGGCCTTCACGAAGTCAGCCGTGAACTTCCCGGCGGCGTCGTCCTGGGCGTAGACCTCGGCCAGGGCGCGCAGTTCGGAGTTGGAGGCAAAGACCAGGTCGGCGCGGGTGGCGGTGCGCACGACCTTGCCCGTGGCGCGATCCCGGCCCTCGAACAGGTCTTCACCTGCAGAGGTCCAGGCGACGTCCATGTCCAGCAGGTTCACGAAGAAGGCGTTGGACAGGACGCCGACGCGGTCTGTGAAGACCCCATGGGCGGAGCCGCCGTGGTTGGCGCCCAGGACCCGCAGGCCGCCCACCAGGGCGGTCATTTCCGGTGCCGTGAGGGAGAGCAGCTGGGCACGGTCGACCAGCAGTTCCTCCCCTGCTCCCGTCACGCCGGCACCGCGATAGTTGCGGAAGCCGTCGGCCCGGGGCTCGAGCACGGCGAAGGAGTGGCCATCCGTCTGCTCGGCCGTCGCATCCGTCCGGCCCGGGGTGAAGGGCACGGTGATGGACTGGCCCGCGGCCTTCGCCGCAGCCTCGACCGCCGCGGAGCCGGCGAGGACGATCAGGTCGGCCAGAGAGATCTTCTTGCCGCCGGACTTGGCGTTGAACCGGTCACGGATGCCCTCCAGGGCTGCCAGGACCCGTGTCAGCTGGGCCGGCGAGTTGACCTCCCAGTCCTTCTGCGGCGTCAGGCGGATCCGTGCGCCGTTAGCCCCTCCCCGCTTGTCTGACCCACGGAAGGTCGAGGCAGAGGCCCAGGCCGTGGTGACGAGTTCCGGGACCGACAGGCCCGAGGCGAGGACCTCGGCCTTCAGGGCCGCGATGTCGGCGGCGTCGACCAGGGGATGGTCCACCGCCGGAACGGGGTCCTGCCAGATCAGCACCTCGGTCGGTACGTCCGAACCGAGGTAACGGACGCGCGGGCCCATGTCCCGATGGGTCAGCTTGAACCAGGCGCGGGCGAAGGCGTCGGCGAGAGCCTGCGGATCCTTGTGGAACCGGCGGGAGATGGGCTCGTAGAGGGGGTCGAACCGCAAGGAGAGGTCCGCCGTGGTCATCATCGGCGCGTGCTTCTTCGACGGATCGTGGGCGTCGGGGATCATGTGCTCGGGGCGCACGTCCTTGGCTCGCCACTGGTGTGCGCCGGCCGGGCTCTTCACGAGTTCCCACTCATAGCCGAACAGCATGTCGAAGTAGCCGTTGTCCCAGGTCGTCGGGTTGGGCTTCCAGGCGCCTTCAATGCCGCTGGTGATGGCGTCCACGCCCTTTCCGGAGCCATGGGTGCTGAGCCAGCCGAAGCCAGCCGCTTCCATGGGCGCACCCTCGGGCTCGGGTCCGACATGGGAGTCGGGGCCAGCACCGTGAGCCTTGCCGAAGGTGTGACCGCCGGCCACCAGGGCGACGGTCTCCTCGTCGTTCATGGCCATGCGGGCGAAGGTCTCGCGCACGTCCCGGCCAGAGGCGACAGGATCGGGGTTGCCATTGGGACCCTGCGGGTTGACGTAGATCAGTCCCATCTGGACCGCCCCGAGGGGCTGGGCCAGGACGCGGTCGCCGGAATAGCGGTTATCGCCCAGCCATTCGGCCTCGGCCCCCCAATTGATGTCCTCCTCGGGTTCCCAGATGTCGGCGCGCCCGCCGCCGAAGCCGAAGGTCTTGAAGCCCATGGACTCCAGGGCGACATTGCCGGCCAGGATCATCAGGTCGGCCCAGGACAGGCTGTTGCCGTACTTCTTCTTGATCGGCCAGAGCAGGCGGCGAGCCTTGTCGAGGTTGCCGTTGTCCGGCCAGGAGTTGATGGGCGCAAACCGCTGGTTACCCGTCCCGCCGCCGCCGCGGCCGTCCGAGATCCGGTAGGTGCCGGCGCTGTGCCAGGTCATGCGGATGAACAGCGGGCCATAGTGACCCCAGTCCGCCGGCCACCAGTCCTTGGAATCGGTCATCAGGGCATGGAGGTCGGCCTTGACCGCCGCCAGGTCGAGGGACTTGAACGCTTCGGCATAGTCGAAGCCCGGGTCCATCGGGTCGGCCTTCGCCGAATGCTGGCTGAGGATCTTCAGGTTAAGCCGGTTCGGCCACCAGTCGGCATTGGACTGCATCTTCGCGGTGGTCCGGCCGCCGTGTCCGAACGGGCACTTGCCTTCATCAGATGACATGTCGCTTCCCTCTCCTTGCGCCGCCAGGGATCCGCAGCGTTAGGAGCGTTCCCTAGCAAGGCGAGACGGATCGGCCAAATCGATAGTTTCTTTGGCCAGCATCAGCTGGATCAATATCACCCAGGTCCGCCAGCGCCCGTCACTTCAAGAGAGAGCGCCCACAGGCGTTCCGCGCTTTCGGGATCCAGGGCGTGGGGCATGACCCCCACGAAGGGCGCATCTGCGGTCCAGGCCTCGGCCTCGGCGCAGTTCTCCAGATACAGGCCCCCGATGCCTTCAAGTTCCGGTCCGACGGCTGCCCAGACGCTGGTGGAGGCACCCTGTTCCGGGGTCTTGAAGCCCTCCCGGACCGCGCCCGTCTCGGGGTCGATCCAGCCCATGGCGACCATCTCCGCCCGCTCCATGTGTCTCTGCAGCGGGGTCATGATCCCACCCGGCATGACGGCATTGGCGGTCACCCCGCGGTCGGCGAAACGCTTGTGGAAGCCAACGGCGAACAGGCTGTTGGCGGTCTTGGCCTGGCCGTAGCTCTCCCACTTCTCGTAGGGCCGGGTCCGGTAGTTGGGATCGTCCCAGTGGATGTCCGAGCGCCTGTGGCCGATCGACGACAGGCTCACCAGCCGGGAGGGCGTTCCGGATTTCCGGGCACCGGCCTCCAGGGCGGGGGCCAGCAGCACGCCCAGCAGGAAGTGCCCGAAGTGATTGGTCCCGATCTGCATCTCCAGACCGTCCGCCGTGCGGTCCAGGGGACAGGCCATGACCCCGGCATTGTTGATCAGGAGGTCGAGGGGGCGGTCGCCCCAGCGC
>CAIWHQ010000255.1 GCA_903912465.1 uncultured Alphaproteobacteria bacterium
CTCGACCGGTCGTGGGATCCAGGTGGACCCTGGCCTGGCCGCCGTCCTCGACGGCTCGGTCGAACACCTTCATCTGGTTCTGAAGGCCCTGGGGTTCGCACCCGTCGAACGCCCCGCCCCTGGCGCCCCGAGCCTCTGGCGACGACGGCGACAGCCCGCTCCCGCTGCACCTCCAGCTGCGCCTACCGCCTCGCCATTTTCAGCCCTGGCGGCGCTTCGGCCCCCGGCCAAGGATGGACGCCGCCGGCCCCGTCGCCGCAGGAAGCCCGCCCCGTGAGCGATGGCGGCTCGGTCCGCGCGGACGTCTGGCTCTGGCGGGCCCGTTTCTTCAAGTCCCGGAGCCTGGCTGCACGGTTCGTCGAGGAAGGCCGGATCCGGCTCACCCGCGACGGTGCCGAGAGCCGGATCGACAAGTCCTCCCGGCCCCTGAAGCTTGGCGACAGGCTGGTCTTCGCCGTGCGGGGGCGCCTCACGGCCGTGACGGTCACGGGCCTCGGCGAACGTCGTGGCTCCGCCGTCGAGGCCCGCAGCCTCTATGCGTCGTTGACGGAACCCGGAACCGAAGCCTTGCCGCCGGAACCGGGGGCGCCTAGCGTCGCATCTGGCTCCGGGGAGGACGCGCGATGAAATCAAGAACACTGGGCCTTTCGACCTTCGCCCTGCTCTCGGGATTCCTTCCGGCGTTCCAGGCCCTGGCCGCTGCTCCGCAGGTCGAGGACCGGCAGGTTGCGGGCCTTGCGGCACCCGCCGAGATCCGGGTCGACCGTTGGGGCGTACCGCACATCTATGCCCGGTCGGCGCGGGACGCCTTCTTTGTCCAGGGCTACAACGCTGCACGTGACCGGCTCTGGCAGATCGACCTTTGGCGCAAGCGCGGCCTGGGACTTCTGGCGCGGGACTTCGGCCCCGACTTTGTGGAACAGGATAGGGCGGCGCGACTCTTCCTTTACCGGGGCGACATGAAGGCCGAGTGGGCCGCCTACGGCCAAGGCGCCCGGAGCCACACCGAAGCCTTCGTCGCCGGGATCAACGCCTATGTCCTCGAAATCCGGTCGGGAAAGCGCACCCTGCCCCGGGAGTTCAGGATCGCCGGGACGACCCCGGACATCTGGGCCCCGGAGGACGTGGTGCGCATCCGCAGCCATGGGCTGACCCGCAACGCCGGCATGGAGGCTACCCGGGCCCGCATCCTTTGCGCCGGCGGGCCGGGTGCCGACAGGCTATTCAAGAAGCTGGAGCCGGACTGGACGTCCAAGGTCCCCGATGGCCTCGATCCCTGCGTCATCCCCGAGACCGTCCTGGACGACTACAACCTGGCGACCCGGGGCGTGAAGTTCGACGCCGCCCGGCGGCGGCTGGCGGCGGAGGCCCCGGCGCCGGAGTCACAGGGCTCGAACAACTGGACGATCGCGCCGTCGCGCACCACCACTGGGCGTCCGATCCTGGCCAATGACCCGCACAGGGACCACGGACTGCCCTCGCTTCGGTACGTGGCCCATCTGGAAGCGCCCGGCCTGTCGGTGATCGGAGCCGGCGAACCCGCCCTGCCCGGCGTTTCCATCGGCCACAACGAAACCATCGCCTTCGGCCTGACCATCTTCTATGCCGACCAGGAAGACCTCTACGTCTACGAAACCTCGCCCGACGATCCTGACCTCTATCGGTACCGAGGGGGTTGGGCCCGGATGGAGACTGTCCGCGAGACCATCGAGGTGCGGGGCGGAGGTGCCCGGGATGTCGATCTGCGGTTCACCCGCCATGGCCCCGTGGTCCA
Source organism: uncultured Alphaproteobacteria bacterium (assembly GCA_903912465.1). Taxonomy (GTDB): domain Bacteria; phylum Pseudomonadota; class Alphaproteobacteria; order Caulobacterales; family Caulobacteraceae; genus Phenylobacterium. The sequence goes on from CAIWHQ010000255.1 coordinate 1,775, forward strand.
CACCGAGTCCGGCAGCCGCCGGGCCTTCGCCCTTAGGTCTGTCTGGGCCGAGCCGGGCGCCAGCGCCTATTTCGGCTCGCTGGGCTACATGACTGCCAGGTCCTGGCCCGCCTTCAAGGCCGCCCTGGCCAATTGGGGAACCCCCAGCGAGAACCAGGTCTATGCCGACGTCGGCGGGCGGATCGGCTGGGTGGCTGCCGGCCGGGTTCCGGCGCGGCCAAACTGGGATGGGCTTCTCCCGGTCCCGGGGGACGGACGCTACGAATGGAAGGGGTTTCTGA
>CAIWHQ010000256.1 GCA_903912465.1 uncultured Alphaproteobacteria bacterium
GACCGCGCGCCTGCCCAGATCGCCGCTGTCGTGTCCGCCCCCTGGACGGGGAACGCCGACGGGATCGCGGGCGCCGCCTCGCGTCCCCTGGCGCGCATCGATGCGGCCTATACCGAACTGCGAAGCACGGCCGCCGCCTTCGGTCGCACCGCGGCACCCGGTGCCAAGGGCTGGATGAGCGCGGAGGCCGCATCCGGAGAAGCGCTGGCCCTCGCGGCCAATGCCATGCTGGTCATGAGCGTGGGCGTGATCGGCGGTGCCAAGCTGGTCATCGCCGTGCTCACGGCTGTCGGACCGATCTTCATCGCCCTGGCCCTCCTGGAGGTCACTCGGGGAATCTTCGTCGGATGGCTTCGGTCCCTGGCTGGGGCCGCCCTGACCCTCCTGGTGGGCTGGACCCTGGTCATCTTGCTGCTGGTGGTGCTTGCGCCCTGGCTGGCCACCGTCGCTGACCAAAGAGAAGCCCAGGCCCTGGACACCCGCACGGCCAGCAGTCTCTCAGCCCTCGTCCTGGTCTTCGCCATCGGCCAGGGCCTCCTGATCCTGGGAGCCTGGGTCGCCGCCCTCGGTCTGAAGCTGCCTACTGCCGCCGTCCCTGCAGCCCAGGTCATGGCACCAGCGTCGGTGGGGCCAGGCCCCGGGGCGGCAGTCACCGCGTCCCGCGCGGATCGACTGGCCCAGGCCCTGACCCGCGACGAGACGAGGTTTGAGTCCCGGTCACGGGTTGTCGAGCGCCCTGCGCAGAGGCCGGCTCCCGCTGCCGGAGGATATGCGGGACCCGGGCCCCGCAATACGATCGGTGACAGCTACAGGCGGCCGGCCGCCGGACGACGCCGGGGAGGCTCCTGATGTTCCGCACCCTGTTGATCGCCATCCTGCTGGTTCTGGGCGCTGCCGAAGCCCATGCGGTGACGCCGCGACCTGGCACCACCGATCCCAGGATTCACTTCGTCGACTACGACCCCTTCCAGGTCGTCGAACTGAAGGGCGCTCTCCGGCGTCAGCTGACGGTTGAATTCGACCCGTCCGAGCGGATCGAGAACGTGGCCATAGGCGACAGCCTCGGCTGGCAGGTGACGCCCAACCGTCGGGCGAACCTTCTGTTCCTCAAGCCCATGGCGCAGCGCCCGGCCACCAACATGACCGTGGTGACAAACCTGAGGCGCTACAACTTCCTGCTGACCCCCGTTTCCCAGCCCACCCGGAACCAGGCCTTCACGGTTCGCTTCGTCTATTCGGCCCCTGTGACCCTGGCCCCTGCGCCACCGGCGGCTGACCCGCCGCCTGAGGTGCGCAACGCCGCCTATTCCTTCCAGGGCTCGCGGGCCCTCCTGCCGACCCGCATCTTCGATGACGAGCGCGATACCTATTTCGCCTATCCCGCCGGGGCCGAGTTGCCCGCCATCTTCGCCCTCGACTCCGATGGCGAGGAGGCGCTCGTCAATCTTCGACTGAGGGACGGACTGTTCGTGGCCGACCGGGTCGCCCAGGGCTTTGTCCTCCGGCGCGGCGAAGAGACGACCCGCATTTTCAACGACGGCTTCCGGCGTCCCGAGACCAGCCTGGTCCCGGAAAAGCGCCGTTCGTTCTGGCAGAGGTGAGGATGGCTGCGAACCGGTCGAAGTCCGTGGGACAGGCGTCGAGCGAAGTCCTGGAGGCTGCACCCGGGCGCATGCCCAAGGTGCGCGCGCCGGACTCGCCCGTGGTGTTCTGGGGTGGACTGGGCGGAGCCGTCCTCGCCGGCCTGCTGGTCTTCAATGGCATGAACACCGCCCGGGGTGCCCGCGCCCAGACCCCACCGCCGCCGCCGGTTGAGACCCCGGCCCCCCCGGCGCCTGTGCCCCAGCCTGTGCCGATGCCGAGCGCCTCGCCGGCCCCGCCGCCGCCGGCAATGCCTGTGCCGCAGGCCATGTCAGAGGACGCCTATCTCAGGTCGCCGACTCTCGTCGTTGATCTCGCGCCCCCCGAAGGCGCTGCCGCCCAGGCCGCCCCGCCGACGACGGCCGCAGCTCCGGCCCCTGGGGAGGGCCCCGGCACGGCGGAAGAGCGCTTCGCCGCGCGGACCCTTGGCACCGGGCAGGGTGCCGCTCAGGCGGTCCAGATGCGAGACCTCAGCCGTACCGTGCCCCAGGGCGTGCTGATCGCCGCGGTCCTGGAATCCGCGATCAATTCAGACCTGCCCGGCGCGGTTCGCGGGGTCGTGAGCCGGGACGTTCGCAGTTTCGACGGCGACCGGGTTCTGATCCCGCGAGGGTCGAGGCTGATCGGCCAGTACAAGTCCGCCGCGACACTCGGCCAGACCCGGGCCTTCGTGGTCTGGAACCGCATCATAACGCCGGCCGGGATCAGCATAGATATTGCCTCGCCCGCCGTGGACCGGTTGGGCAGGGGAGGGGTCGAAGGCGATGTCGACACTCATTTCCTGCAGCGCTACGGCGGCGCCATACTGCTGACCGTCCTGAACGCCGGCATCACGGCGGCGGTCAATGCCGGGTCGAACTCAGGCAGCAATACCCTGGTCCTGGGTTGGCCCGGTCAGGTAGGGCAGGCCGTGACGGGCGGCGGCGGGACCCGGGATATCCCCGCGACTCTCCGGGTCCCGCAGGGCGCGGCCATCCAGGTCTTCGTCGCCCGGGACCTCGACTTCTCGTCTGTGATCCGCTGATGAACGCCAACGTCTATCTCGGTGCCTACCTGGCACCCCTGTCGCCCTGGCTGACGCGTCCCGAGGTCACGGACCTGCTCGTCAACGCCCCTGGCGAAGTCTGGGTGGAGACCCCGGACGGCGGCATGCACCGGGAGGCGGCGCCGGACCTCGATGAGGTGACCCTGCAGCGCCTGGTCCGACAGATCGCCGCCTACAGCCATCAGGGCGTGAACCGCGAGCAGCCGCTTCTCTCCGCCACGCTTCCGGACGGGGCCAGGGTCCAGGCTGTGACGCCGCCGGCGACAAGGGGTGGGGTCGTGCTCGCCGTCCGCAAGCACAGGCTCACGGACCTCTCCCTTGACGACCTGGCCGGTGACGGCTTGTTCTCGGCACCGCCCCCACCGGAAGCGGGCGGACCTGACGACGTACAACTGGTTGAGCGTCTTGAGGCGCGGGACTGGCTTGGCTTTCTTCGCCTCGCAGTACGTCTTCGCAAGACCCTGGTGATCTCCGGCGGCACGGGCAGCGGCAAGACCACCCTGCTCAACGCCCTGGTCAAGGAGATCGATACTTCAGAGCGGCTGGTCGTAATCGAGGACGCCCCGGAAATCCGCCTGGACCACCCCAATAGTGTTGGCCTGATCGCCGTCCGCGGCGACCTCGGCGAAGCGCGGGTCGATGTGGACTCCCTGCTGACGGCCTCTCTGCGCCTGCGCCCGGACAGGATCCTGCTGGGTGAGCTTCGTGGATCCGAGGCCTTTGCCTTCCTGCGCGCCGTCAATAGCGGGCATCCCGGTTCGATCACCACCATCCATGCGGACAGTGCAGACGGTGCCCTGGACCAGATCGGCCTGCTTGCCCTGACTTCAGGCCTTGAACTGGGGTGGGATACGGTTCGCGACTACGTCACCCGCGTGGTGGACGCTGTCGTCCAGCTCGAACGGGTTGGCGGCTCCCGGCGCATCACGGAAATCCGCCTGCTCCGCCGGGCCTGACGGCCCGGCGTGCAGTGCGTGCGCCTCATCAACTGAGTGTCAGAAGCGGGTCGAAAGTCCGACAGAGAATGACTGTCCGACATCATAGCTGTTCGTCTCGAAGCGCTTGCCACCCGCAGACTGATATTCTTCCGCGTCCGTCCCGGTCAGGTTCCGGGCCTCGAAGGAGCCAGTAAACTCCTGGCCCGAGATCTCGAAGGCCTTGCGGAGCACAAAGTCCACCCGCAAGCCGGGATCCTGGATGAGGTCGGGCAGGTCGATGCTGCTCGACCGCGCGACGACCCGGTCGCTGGTATAGGTCATCAGGAACGTAGCCTGGGTCCCCGACTCCTCATTCTCGAACCCGAACTGCAGGTTCGCCAGATGGTCGGACTGCCCCTGCAGCCGCTCGCCTCCGGTGAGGTAGTCGGTTGCCGGAGGCGTGGACAAGACGCCTGTGGTGGCGAGGGCGATGGTGTCGCCCGTCTCAACCTTCAGTTCCGACTTTGTGTAAGTGTAGTTCAGGGCCACGAGCCAACGTTGATCATCAATCCAGGTCATCCCCGTATCGAGATCGAAGAATTTCTTGAACTCGAACTCGGCACCCAGGATTTGGGCTGCGGGGGCGTTGAAGAAGGTCTGGCGGAAGGCACCATCCGAGCCGAGGATGGCCAGGGCTTCGACGGGCTTTTCCATGTCCTTGTAGAAGGCACCGATCGTGACGTACTGGCCGTTGCTGAAATAGCGCTCGTAACGGGCGTCGACGTTGAAGAAGGTCGTGTCCTCGAGGTACGGATTGCCCGTCAGGATCCGGTCAGTTTCCGTGTCCCGATATCGCTGCGGTGCCAGTTCACGGAACTGGGGGCGCCCGATGGTCTGGGAAACGCCGACCCGAAGCTGCTGGTCCTCGGCGAAGTTCCAGGTCAGTGTTCCCGCCGGCAGGAAGTAATCCTCCGTCACAGAGCGGCTGAAGGTCGCCGGCGCAGAAGGGTTGAAGATGTCCAGGGTGCGGACGGACTGGTCAGCCGTTTCATACCGGACCCCAAGGCTACCCCGGAGAAGGGGCATGATTTCGCTGTCGATCTGGATGTAGGCACCCGCGACTGCGAGTTCGGCTTCGTAGAGGGCCGAGTCCCCGGTCAGGGCGGAGCCCGTAAGCTCCCGCAGCACTACGATGTCGTCGTTGATGTTCCGGTCCGAGACCAGGTAGTCGATCCGCTCCTTCGCATAACGCGCCGGATCCCAGTTGCGTCCCTCGTCATAGGTGAAATCACGGCGCCAGGAGGTCCGGGAGTTCTTCTGCCAGGCGGCACCCATTTTGAGCTCGGCCTGCCGCACGAAGTCCACGGGGAGGTCATAGCTGAGGTCGACATTGGCGGAGCCGATGTTCTCGTCGAGATCGGAGAAGGCCAGAAGCTGGTTTGCGCCCGACAGCAGCGCCGTACGCGAGCCGTCGGCTCCCAGGCCGTAGCGATAGAGACGCTCATAGGGCGCCTGGCGCGTCGTACGACCGTAGGTGCCTTTCCATTCCAGGTCCCAATCGGCAAGCCTGTGCTTACCGGAGAGCTGGCTCAATTGAAGGGCGCGCTCGTACCATTCGGTCGCATAGGCGTTGACGTTGGCATTGCCCTGGGACTGGGCGCTGTTCTGGGTAATCCGCGCGCGCTTGGACGTCGACCGGATCCAGAGGCCCGTATAACGAACCTCATTGTCGTCGTTTTCCCAAGCGAGACCGGCCAGACCACTCCAGCCAATGTCGTTCTGGTTGGCCTCAAAGGTTGAGTCCGTCGCCAGGGCGAGCCCACCAACGTCCGGCGCCGTCGTCTGGCGCACGCCATTGCGGGTCTGCCAGCTGTTGCGGTAGCTCAGCACACCGATCGCCCCGATCACGCCGACGTCGGTGTCAAAGGATCGTCCCGCCGAAACGTCGAAATTGCCGTTGATCGGCGTCTTTTCGGTCTGGATCAGGTTGATCGGCGCATTGGTGAAGCTGCGGGCAACGGCCTTGTACTGGTCGTCGGTCAGCCCATTCGGCGCCGTCCCGGGAACTACCGGCCGGTTCAGGGCGAACTGGCGAACGCCGACAGGCAGCTTACGTGTGCCATCATCAACGCCCGCCCAGTCGGTCTCCGACCCGAAATAGGTCAGGCCGAGCAAACCCGTCGTCTCCGTATCGCCGCCCAGGCCGACGCTCAGCTTGATGAAGCTTTCGTCGGGAACGCCCACGGTTTGAAGGTCGATGAGGCCGCCGCCGAACTCACCGGAGTAGTTGGCGGAGTAGGTCTTCTGGATGACCGTCCCCGCAAGGATCGACGCGGGGAACAGGTCCAGGGGGATCACCCGCTGCAGGGGCTCGGGGCTCGGCAGAGGCGACCCATTCAGGAGAGACTGGGAGTAGCGCTCGCCGAGGCCGCGCACATAGACGAACTTTCCGGAGACGAGGGAAATGCCGGTGATCCGGGTCAGGGCCTGGGCGGCGTTGTCATCGCCCGCACGCTGGACGTCCTCTGCGCTGAGGAAGCTGGCGACCTCGGCCGTATCCCGGATCACATCCGGGATGAAGCGGCCGTTGACGACGATTTCCTCGACTTCAGCCACAGGTGCAGCCTGGGCAAATGCGGACTGGGCGGAGGCGAGCGCCGTGCCAGCAAGGAGAAGGGCGCTCAGGGTGCGGGTGGTGACGTTCATCGGGAGTTAGCCTCCGGGAGGGGAAAAGAAAGGGGCGACGGTCAGTCCGTCGCCCCGGTCAGGCACCAATCAGCAGGAGGCGGCGCCTGCGAGCCCGCAGGTCCAACCGACGTACCAGTTGTCATTCAGGCCGGAGACAGCCCCGATGTAGCTCACCGACGTGAAGAAGGCGGAGACGGGCGTCGGGTTGGTGGCCACACGTCCGCTCTCGTTGGTCCCGTTGATGAACACCTGGGTGAAGGTCGGTGTGTAGCCGGTCGCAATATTGTTGGCGCCGGCCGTGAAGAGCGTGGCTGGACCCGTCGGCTGGTCGTTATCAGTGGTCCTGTAGGGGCCGCCGCCGCAGGCGAAGGCGACGGAAGCGAAGGTCGACTTCGGGTCCGCCATCGTAGAGGCACCGTCGACGTCGAGGCAGGGGATGGCGGTGTTGGCCGAGTAGACCACACCGTTCAGGAAGTCGGCGCGCGTACCGCCATTCAGCACGATCCCCTGATGCTGGCGGCTATCAAAGACGGTGGTGGCGAGGCCGAGGCGGCAGACAAAGTTCGACACCTTCGGGTGTGCGCGCAGGAGCGGCAACCCGCCGGAGGTGGAGCCGGCTCCGGAGATTTCGAAGCAGCGGCTCTCTTCCGTGGGCGCGTCCGTGAAGTTCACGACGAACTGCGCAGACCCGGTGTAACCTTCGTCCGTATCGAAGCCGTCGTCATCCCATTGGTCGACCACGAGACGCCTGACGTTCACCGTTCCGCCGAAGAACTCGACCGCGTCATCTGCTGACCCGTGCACCTGCACGAAGTCCACCACCGTGCCATTACCGACGCCGCCGAAGGTAATGCCGTTCAGCTCTTCGTTGGGGGCCACTTCGTAGCCGGCTTCCTTGACCTGGACGTAACGGAGCACCCCGCTGTTGTCGCTCGCCGAGTTCCCGCCCCAGTTGATGGTCTGGATGGCTTCGAACCGGTATTCGCAAGCCGTAGGATTGGCGGGGAAGGTGGTCGCGGTCGGCGGGCAGCGGTTGATCGGTGCCCGGCCGGCCAGCACGATGCCGCCCCACTGGCCCCTCAGATCGGGACCGCCGTTCAGGTCATTGAGGCTGGTGAAGATGATGGGCCGCGAGGCCGTGCCATCCGCGATCATCCGCGATCCACGGTTCACGGCAATGTACTCGGCGATGCCGCCGAAGATCGTAACGCCCGGTTCAATGGTCAGAACGCCGGACTGTGCGCCCGCACGGGGGTTCTGGGCATCGGAACCGAGATCCTGGCCGACTTCCGTCTTGCCGTCGACGCGGTAGGCGGTGCCTGGGCGATAGGGAACAGTGAGGGCGCCCGTGATCAAACGGGGAAGGCCGCAGGACCGAAGCGTCCCGTTGGCGATGGTCCCCAGGTTGATGAAACCGGTGGGGCAGTCGGCTGAAGCCCCGCCGGAGCCGCCGCCACCGCCGCCGCCACCGCCGCCGGTTCCTCCCGTGGCGAACTGGCCTTCACCCGGCGAGGTGACCGAGGAGCCGCCGCCACATGCGCTAAGCAGGGCTGCGGCGGCGATGCCGAGGGTAAGGGTCTTCAGCTTTCCGAGGGCAGTCATGTATCGGTCTCCACCGTGTCCGCATTTGACGCGAGATTGGGGAGCGGCGGCCGGAATCGAACGGCCACAGAAACGCCCCCTGTCGGGGACGATCTAGACCTACGGTGTGACGCCTAGACTTCACTTCCATGACGGACTTATGACAGCGCCGTACCCGCAGCCGGGTATGGCGCTGGACTGGCCCATTCGTAGGCGAGGGGGTCTTCCGACTTCACTCTCGGTAGAGTTCCAGAATGCAAATTGCTCCGACTTGCCCCTCCGTCACCTACTGGCGGCCCCGTTTCGGGTCTGTCAAATTCACTCCAGGCACCGGGTCCCCGGCGCGATCCAGCTACAAGGAAACCCCAACATGCACGGTAAATGTCTGTGTGGAGACGTTGGTTTCGAGTGTGACGCCGCCCCGGTGGTGACCGTCGCCTGCCACTGCACCCATTGCCAGAAGACCAGCGGTTCGGCCTTCTCGGTCAACGCCATCGTACCGGGCGCGGCCTTCCGATTGACAGGCGCCTACGCCGTCTATGCGGACCAGGGCGAGAGTGGCGGGTCGGTGGAGCGGTGTTTCTGCCCGAAGTGCGGCTCGCCCCTGGCATCCCGCCTGGGTAATGGCATGGTGGCGGTCAAGGTCGGTGCCCTGGAGAGTGACGAGGACGTGAAGCCCGCGCTGCAGCTCTGGACCCGGAGCGCCCGGCCCTGGTCGAAGGCCCTTCTTGGCACTCCAGGCTTCGAGACCAACCCGCCCTCGGCCTGATCCGGAGCCCCGCTGTGCTTGCCCCCCTTGTTCCCGCCGCCATCGGACCGGAGGATCAAGCCCTTCGCGCCGAGGTGCGCGCCTTCCTGGCCGAGCGCCTTGCCGGTGTTCCCGGGGCCCGCCGGGCGCGGACCTGGATGGGCTTTGACGCTGACTTCTCCCGCGACCTGGCCGCCCGCGGCTGGGTGGGCCTGACCTTGCCGGTGGAATTCGGCGGTGGCGGCCGCAGTGCCTTCGCCCGCTTCGTGCTGATCGAGGAGCTTCTCGCGGCGGGGGCACCCGTGGCGGCCCACTGGATCGCCGAGCGCCAGAGCGCACCCCTTCTCCTGCGCTACGGGACCGAGGCCCAGCGCCGGGACATCGTGCCGCGGATCTGTCGGGGCGAGGCGTTTTTCTGCATCGGCATGAGCGAGCCCAACTCGGGCTCCGACCTCGCCAGCGTCCGCACCCGTGCCGAGCGGACCGCCACAGGCTGGCGCCTGAACGGTTCCAAGATCTGGACGACCTACGGGCACAAGGCCCATTACATGGTCGCCCTGGTCCGGACCAGTGGTGGGCCGGACGACCGGCAGGCGGGCCTTTCGCAGCTGCTGATCGATCTGAAGACCCCCGGCGTGACGGCGCGGCCCATCCGCGACCTTGCCGGGGACGAGCACTTCTCGGAGGTTTTCTTCGAGGATGTCGACCTGCCCGGGGACGCCCTGATCGGTCAGGAAGGCCAGGGCTGGTCCCAGACCAATGCCGAACTGGCCTTCGAGCGCAGCGGCCCGGAGCGGCTCTATTCCTCCACCGTGCTGATCGACGAGTGGATGGACTTCATCCGCAGCCGCGGCGGGCCCACCGAGTCCGAGGCCGAGCTGGCCGGACGGATGCTGGCGCGGCTGGCGACCCTGCGGAACATGTCCCTGGCGGTGACCGGCCAGTTGGCCCGGGGAGAGAGCCCGGTGGTGGAGGCCTCCATGGTCAAGGACCTGGGCGCCAGCTTCGAGCAGTCCATCCCGGCCCTGGTCACCGACCACCTGGCCTCCGTGGACGGCCCGGTCCCGGCGCCCCTCCTGGCCACACTGGACTATCTGGCCGGGATGAGCCCGACCTTCTCCCTGCGCGGCGGTACCCGTGAAATCCTCCGCGGCATCATCGCCCGCGGCCTTGGCTTGAGGTGAGGTCCATGCCCGAAGATCTCTTCCTGGACCCCTGGCGGCGGCTGCTGGACGGCCTGGGCGCCGATCCCTGGCCGGAGCTGGTCGGGTCCGGCTTTCTTGATCTGCTGCGCCCAGAGGCCGAGGGCGGCGCTGGGCTGGACCTGGCGGGACTGTTTCCCCTGGCCTTCGAGGTTGGCCGGCGTCCCCGGGCACCCCGCGTCCTGCCGACCATCCTGGCCCGGCTTGCAGACCCCCAGGCCCTGGACTGCCCCGATGCGGAGCCGGTGCTGGCGGCGGGGGGAAGAGACCCGGTCGTCGTCCGCGCCCTGTGCGCCGCTGTCGACGCCGCGCAGATGGCCGGCGCCATTGACGCCCTTCAGGCCATGACCGTGGACTATGCCTCCACCCGCCGGCAGTTCGGTCGGGAGATCAGCAAGTTCCAGGCGATCCAGCACCAGATCGCCGTCATGGCGGAGGAGGTGATGGCGGCGCGGATGGCGGCGGAGATCGCCATGGCCGGCGCTCCGCTGTCGGTCTCGGTCCAGGCTGCGGCAGTGGCCAAGATGCGCTGCGGCGAGGCGGCCCTGGCCTGCGCCGGTATCGCCCACGCCGTCCACGGGGCCATTGGCGTCAGTGCCGAGCACGACCTGCACCATCTCACGGGTGCCCTGCACCGCCTGCGCCTGGCCCATGGCGGTGAGGCCTACTGGGCCCGCAAGCTGGGCGCTTGGGCCCTGTCCGGGTCGGAGGATGCCGCGACCCTGGTCCGGAGCCTCTAGAGTCCGTCCAGCCGGCAGTCCCGCGCGACCAGGAAGGGCCGCAGGGCTGCGTAGGCCTTTGCATGCCTGAGCAGGGGAATGCGCGGGTAGAGGTGATGGATGACATGGAACTGCATCCCCGACGACAAGAGGTTGCCGACGTGGCTTCGAAAGGCGCGGGTGTCCCTGTAGCGGCCCATCTCCGCCGCCGGGTGGTGCGGCGCCCAGCTCAGGTAAAACTGGATGTAGGTCGAGCCCAGGATCCGCGGCAGCCACCAGATCAGGGCGGCCTCGATGGCGAACCCTGACCAGGCCAGGGTGAAGAGGATGGCATGGTAGGCCAGGGTGTAGAGGCCGGCGACCAGGCCGGCCTGCTTGGCCTCCTCCGTCCCGATCCGCGTCAGGGCCTTGAAGTAGTTTCCGCCCGTCGCCGATCCCGGCTGCCGGTGGGCAATGGTGTTCAGCAGAAGCCGCCAGGCGTTCGGAGCCTTGGTGTGGATGTCCGGGTCAAGGTCGGGATGGTTGGCGTGTAGGTGGTGCTCGTAGTGGGTGAGCCGGGCGACGCCGTAGGGCAGGAGCATGGGCAGGGGCGACAGGTGCCCGACCAGTTCGTTGAGCCAGAACAGGGGCTCGCCCTCCCGGGCGATGATCCTGTGCTGGGCCTCATGCGAGGGCAGGTAGCAGAGGGCCACGTTCAGGGTGGCGATGGAGAAGGCCACCCAAAGGGGCATCACGCCCGACAGGGTCAGGGGCCAGAGCGACAGCCAGACCGCCAGGTTTCCCAGGCCCCAGAGGACAGAGCCCCAGGGCAGGCCGCCCATGAACCGGGCCGCCGTCTCGGTCTCCAGGCGGTTAAGTTCCCGGGGGGGCAGGGCGCGGAGGGCCTCGACGGAAAGGTCGGTCATACCCAGCGTCCCGTCTTCTGGGCGATCGCGCCCCAGCCCCCGCCGACCAACAGTCCGATCGCCAGTGGCCAGGGCGTGGTGGCGATCGACGGCACGGTCCGTTCGAGGATCTGGGCGACCAGGGGCGCCAGAAAGCCGATCCCGAACAGGAATGTGAGGTTCTGGAAGATCAGGGGCAGGATGCGGCTCACGATGTGTCCTCTTTTCACCTGTTCGTATGGAAGGTGAAAATGACGGGTGCGTCAACTTTGTTGATCGCAGATCAGGCGCGGCAGGACTCGACCCGCGGGGCTAGTCGGCCACCGCCCAACACCTCTCCGTCGTTGGGACCCTGGCGGAGATCTGCGCCTCCGCCAGGGCGTCCCGTCTCAGGACTCCATCTCTTCCCGGATCGTCTTCCGGGCGGTCCAGAAGAGGGCGAAGGCCAGCAAGCCGAAGCAGGTGGAGATCATCAGCGCCCAGCGCACCCCCTGGGCTGAGCCCAGGCCCACGCCATTGGCCATGACGTCCGAGATGATGCCCACCACCGTCGGACCCAGGCCCAACCCGATCAGGTTGATCACGAACAGGAGGATGGCGGAGGCGGTCGCCCGCATGTGCGGGGGCACGATGGACTGGCCGATCGCGTAAACCGGTCCGTACCAGAGCGAACCCAACAGACCGTTGATCACCAGGATCCAGAGGGCCACGGTCGCCGAGGGCACGCTCACCGCAAGGATGTAGATCGGTACGGCGATCAGGGAGGCGATGGCGGGAACGACCACATAGCCGCGCAGGTCTGTCTTGGCGAAACGGTCTGCGATCTGTCCCCCCAGCCAGGCGGAGATCATGCCGGCGGTCCCCCCCATGAGACCCAGGGCCAGGCCCATGAATCCGACGGATTTCAGCTCGAACATGCTGGCCAGCCGGGCGATCTCATCGCCGTGGACCCGAAGGAAGAAGCTGGCGGTGAAAGGGGCGTGTCCATAGCCGATGAAGGCCTTGATGGCGGCTCCCAGCGCGATCAGCCAGAAGGTCTTCTTCTTCATCAGGTAGGCCAGGGTCTCCCGGAAGGTCGCCTGGGTCGAGGTGATTTTGGCACTATGTTCGGCGAGGATCTTGCGCGGCTCACGGAGGGTGAAGAAGCAGAGAGCAGCAAAGAGGAGTCCCGGGACGCCGGCGACGAGGAAGGCGACCCGCCAGCCGTAGGCATCTGCGATCAGGCCGCCCATGACCAGACCCAGAAGGCCACCCAGCGGGGTGCCCATCGAGTAGAAGGCCAGAGCTGAGGCCCGCTTCTCCTTGGGCACGTAGTCGGCGATCAGGGAGTGGGCGGGCGGCGTGCATCCCGCCTCCCCGATCCCCACGCCGATCCGGCACAGAACAAGCTGGACGAAGTTGGTTGTTGCTCCCGAAAGGGCAGTAAATCC
>CAIWHQ010000257.1 GCA_903912465.1 uncultured Alphaproteobacteria bacterium
AAGCGATCGCGGCGCACCCGCAGGTCGAGGATCCGGTCGAGGCGAAAGACCCTGAAGTCCTCGCGCTGATCGCACCAGGCGATCAGGACCTCGGCCCCTGCCGGACCGACGAGGGCGAGCGGCCGGACTGCGCGCTCGGTGATGGCCCCGTTCCGGTCTGCATAGTGGAGGTGCACGCGGCGCTGGGCATCTACAGCCCGGGCCAAGCGCCTGGCCCAGGGCGATGGCTCGCCTTGCGGGCCCGAGACCACGCCCAGGACGTCGGAGGGGACGTTCACGCCCGCCTCCCCGGCCCCTGAGACCCGGCCTGAGCCCTCATCGCACCAGATGCCACTCGGTCTGCCGCCCGGCCAGGTAGATCACCCTTTGGCCATCGAACAGGGCGCTCTGTTCCAGCTTCATCTGGACGAACTGCCCGCCCCACTCCGGGACCGGGTGGCGGATATTGCCCTCGATCGCATAGGCGGTGTTGGCATGCAGGGGCCAGTCGCCCTGAACCGCCGTCGGGCCCTGGTTGTCCCACATGCCGATGGTGGGACCGGGTGCATGGCCGACGAAACCCAGGGGGTGGCTGTAGACGCTGGCCCTCAGCCCCGCCTTCCCGGCGGCTTCCAGGGTCGAGGCCAGGATGGCGTTACCGGTCCGCCCGACGGCGAAGTTCCCGGTCAGGAGATCCTGCCAGCGGTTGCCGGCCTGAAGGGCGGCGACGAGGCCCGCCGGCGGTGCGGTCTCGCCCATGCGCAGGACATAGCCCATCTCCTGGGTGTCGGTGCAGAGCTTGAGGTAGCAGAAGCCGACGTCGGTATGCAGGACATCTCCCCGCTGGATGATGCCATCCTCACCGCAGGACGGGCCATCCGCCCCGCAGGCGACGCCGCGACGCTGCAGGTTCACATCCGGGAAGAACCAGGGCGACAGGCCCAGGCTCTCGAAGCGCCTGCGGATGTACCAGGAGACGTCCTCTGTCCGGGTGACGCCCGGGGTAATGACCCGCTCACTGAAGGCTTCGGAGATGACGCCCCGGGCGACGGCGACAATTTGGGGATAGACCTCGGCCTCCATGGGCGTGCGGGTCTCGAACCAGCGGATGACCAGGGGTTCGGCCGGGGTCAGCCGCTGGGCATAGTCGGCGGGCAGGACCTCCAGGAGCCGGTCCCTCAGGGCGGCGGTCAGGCCGTCCGCGACGGGCCATTCCCGCGAGACGTTGATCCCGATGCGCCGGGGGTTCCGGCTGACGATGACCTCGGCCAGGGCCTTCCATTGGGCGTCGAGGTCGCCTCCGGCCCAGGCGGACGTATAGGCCCCGCCCAGGGGGTACCGGTTGACCGACAGCTTCTCGACCGTCCCGTCGGCCTTGCGGAAGAAGACCAGCATGGTCGTCCGGCGGGCGGCATAGGACGGCTGCGGGACCAGGGTGAAGTAGACCGGGTCCTCGGCGTACTCGCGGTTGATCACCAGCCACATGTCCAGGCCCGACTCCGCCATCAGGCGGGGCAGCAAGGTTTGGAGCCGGTCGGCCAGGATCCGGTTCTCCACCTCGACCCGGTCGCGCGTCGGTAGGACCGCCAGGCCGTCTGCGGAGGGGATGACCCGTCCCTGGGCCGCCGGCGCCGTAGCGCGGGCGGGCGCGGCATCGGGACTCCCCCAGGCCAGCAGGGAGAAGGTGAGGGCGAGGAAGGATGCGAGGCGCAAGGCGGGCAAGCTCCGGAAACGACGGGACCGCAACACACATCCCATGGAAAACTCCCCGGGCAAACCGGTCCCGATCATCAAGCCCTGACGTTGAAGGGCCGGATCTCGATCATGCTGGGGACCGGCATGGGATTGGGGCAGCGCTTCACCCAGGACACCGCCTCTTCGAGGTCGCGGACTTCCCAGATCCAGAACCCCGCCACAAGTTCCCCGGCCGGGGCGAAGGGGCCCGGCCGGACCTCCCGGTCCGCGCCATTGAAGGCCACGCGGACCCCGGCCGCTGAGGGCTGCAGGCCATCCGCCAGGACCAGAATGCCCGCAGCCCGGAGTTCGTCATTGAACCGGCCCATGGCGGCCATCATGGCGGGGTCTGGCGGGCCGCCCCTCTCGCTGTCGTCTGTCGCCTTCACAATCACCATCACACGCATGCCGGGCCTCCTGCCTCCGCATCCGCCACCCGGTCAAGGAAGGCCTGCACCGCCGACTGGAGCTGGTCGGCCGCAGGTGCCTCTAGGGGCAGGTGGGACCCGTTCGCAAGTTCAATGAAGGCCTTTTCGCTTTCGATCCGGTCGAAGACCTCAAGGCTAAGGGCGGTCGGCGTCCAAGTGTCCGCACCGGGATGCACCAGGAGAAGTGGACACCCAAGGGTCACGCGCCCGAGCTTCTGGGCGTGAAGGGTCCGGAAGAAACGCGCGGGGCTGCGCGATGGCTCCCAGGACGTCGCCGCGATGGCCTGTCGCGCCCAGCCTCGTGACGGCTGCCATGCAGTTCCCAAGCCGGGCGATCAACGCCCACCTGCCTGCACGATATCGACTTCAGCTTGAGAACTTTAGGGCTGCGACGCCAGCAACGATCAACAAGACACCGAGGATGCGCATCAAGGACAGGGCATCTCCGAAAAACATGACGCCAACAAGGAAGGTGCCGGCACCACCGATACCGGTCCAGACCGCGTACGCCGTCCCAATGGGTATGTCCTTCTGAGCAAGCCAGAGGAGGTATCCGCTCGCCGCCATGAAAACCACGGCGATTGCGATGCCGATCCCGCGCGTTTCGGGGGCCTGGGAGATCTTTATGCCGACAGGCCAGCCGATCTCGAAAACACCCGCCAGAAGCAGATAGATCCACCCCATACGCCGATCTCCATCACGACCAGAAAGGTCACTCCCACTCGATCATCAACGCGCCTTCTAAGCTGTTGATTTGTAATGCACCAGAGGTTGCCCCGCGGAGATTCACCGTCACTTTTAAGCGTCAGAGTCCGGAGCACCAGCAATGGCGCGGGTTTGCGGGCGACCCGGCCGGAAGCGACCTTTCGAGATCTATCAACTCCAGGAACCCTCCTGGACACCATCGATACGCGCGCGTTTGGGTCAGGAGCACGCCCGTCTCCCAAGGTGCGCACGTGTCCATGGTCTATTGACCCCGCGAACGCGGCGTAGGGCATGCCGCAGAGAACGGCCTGCCCCTCGGTCCAGCGCCCCCTTGTACCAGGAGCCAAGTGACACCGAGTGCGATTTTGATTTAGACCTCACAGTGTCGTGGTGGAGTTTGGTCTGGTGGTCGCGCTTTCTCGGCAATCCATCCTGCCAGCGCAGGTGACATGGGGGGATAGATGCCCAACTGGCTGATTGTTTCGATTGTCGGCTCTGTCGTGCTGACAGTGCTGCTTAACCTGTTGCCGATGCTGTTTCCGAAGACGGCGCGCCGCGCTCAGGAGCGCATGATCGAGGAAATCCATAAGCAGCATGACTGGGAAGACGATGCCACC
>CAIWHQ010000258.1 GCA_903912465.1 uncultured Alphaproteobacteria bacterium
ACAAACGGGGTGGCCGGTTCACCCTCAGCGTGGGGCCCCTCATCGACCCCTCCCGCCTTGGGAGTGACGCCGAGGCCGCGACGGCCGAGCTGAAGACCTATGTGGAGACGGTCCTTCCCACACATCCGGATCGATCCTTTTGACCCGCCTGCCCCGGCGCATCGACCTGCCCGCGGAGCCTGATACGGAGGCGCTTGGTCGACGTCTGGCCCCACTCCTGCGCCCGGGCGAGGCCATCTGCCTCAGCGGTGGCCTGGGGGCGGGTAAGTCCTGCCTGGCCCGGGCCCTGATCCGCGCCCTGACCACGCCGGAAGAGGACGCCCCCAGCCCGACCTTCACCCTCGTCCAGACCTATGCCGGGCCGGACTTCGAGATCGCCCATTTCGACCTCTATCGGCTGGAGGACCCCGACGAGGCCTGGGAAATCGGGCTGGAGGAGGCCCTCATCCAGGGGGCGGCCCTGATCGAATGGCCGGAACGGCTCGAAGGGCGTCTTCCGGCCAACCGACTCGATCTAGAGCTGTCCATGAAGGGCGAGGGTCGCGCGGCGCGGCTGGCCGGCTTCGGGACCTGGAAGGAGCGGGTGGCGTGACGGCGGAACGCGAGGCCCTGAAAGCGAGCTTCCTGGCGACAGCCGGCCTGCAGCACGCCCGGCGCGAAGGCCTGGCGGGCGACGCCTCGACCCGCGCCTACGAACGCCTTTTCCTGGCCGACGGCAGCCGCCGGATCTTCATGGACCAGCCGCCGGTGGAATCGGCGCCATGTCCGCCGGACGCCGACGCCGGGACGCGCAGGGCCCTCGGCTACAACGCCATGGCGCGGCTGGCCGCCGGACGGGTGGACGCCTTCGTCGCCGTCGCGGGCTGGCTCAACCAGTCCGGGCTGTCGGCTCCGAAGATCGAGGCCTTCGACGCCGATCTGGGCCTGGCGGTGATGGAGGACCTCGGAGATGACCTGTTCGGCGCGCGGATCGCCGGGGGCGCCGACGAGGGGCCCCTCTACGAGGCCGCGGTGGAGGCCCTGGTCCACATGCAGGCCAGCCCGGTCCCGGACCGGCTGAGCGCAGCCCCAGGAGTCGACTGGCCGCTCCTGACCTACGACGCCCTGGCCCTGGAGACCGCCGCCGACCTCCTGCCTGACTGGCTGCCAGCCCTGCGCCCGGAGGTGCAGATCGACGCCTCCGCCCGGGCGGACTGGACGGCGCTCTGGCGGCCGATACTCGAGCGCGGCGAGGCGGGGGCCTCGGTCTTCTGCCACCGCGACTATCACGTGGAGAACCTGATCTGGCTGCCGGACCGGGAGGGACCCGCCCGGGTCGGCATGGTGGACTTCCAGGACGCCCTGCGGGCCCATCCCGCCTGGGACGTCTCCATGCTGCTGCACGACGCGCGCCGCGATGTCAGCCCGGAGTTATCGGACAGGACACTGCAACTCTACCTGGACCGATCCCGGTCTGCAGGCGACCCGGCGTTCGTCGCCGACTTCCACGCCCTGGGCGCCCTGAATATCTGCCGGATCCTCGGCGTCTTCGCCCGGCTGGTGAAACGGGACGGCCGGCCGAAGTACGAGGCCTTCCTGCCCCGGATGTGGGGCTATCTGGACCGGTGCCTGGCCGACCCCGGCCTGGCAGATCTGCGGGACTGGCTCGACGCCTGCGTCCCGGCGGAGGCGCGCCGATGAGGGGCCCCGAGAGCGCCATGGTCCTGGCGGCCGGCCTCGGCACCCGGATGCGTCCGCTCACCGAGACCCGGCCCAAGGCGCTTGTGGAGGTGGCCGGCCGGACCCTCATCGACCGGGTCCTGGACCGCCTGGTCGAGGCAGGGGTGCGCAGGGCAGTGGTCAACGTCCACCACTTCGCCGACATGCTGGAGGCTCACCTCGCCCGGCGGACCGACATCGAAATCCTCATCGCCGATGAACGCGCCGCCCTGCTCGACTCCGGAGGCGGGGTCCGCAATGCCCTGCCCCTGCTGGGCCGCGAGCCGATCTTCGTCGCCAACATCGACTCCCTCTGGACCGAAGGCGCGACACCCCCCCTCGAGCAGATGAAGGCGGCCTGGGACCCGGCACGCATGGACATGCTGCTCCTGCTCACCCGCAGGGGTCACGGCATAGGGTTCGAGGGGCCGAGGGGATTCCTGATGGACGCTGACGGCCGCCTCGCCCATTCGGCCGACGACGCCCAGCCGGCGCCCTTCGCCAATGTCGGCTTCCAGATCCTCAAGCCGGAGATCCTGGACGGGGAGCCGGAAGGTGCCTTCTCCATCCTTCCGGTCTGGTGGCGATTGCAGGGCCAGGGCCGCCTGTTCGGCGTGGTCATGGACGCCTTCTGGATGCATGTGGGGGACCCCGCCGCCCGGGCAGAAGCCGAAGCCAGGCTCACCCGATGAAGGCTGAATTCCTGAGCCGAAAGGGACCCCGCTGGTACACGATTCCCGCTGACCGGCCGTTCCTGGACGACCTGGCGGAAGGCCTGCTGGCCCTGACCGAGGGCGAGGGCCCCGAGGCCCTTTCGGATGCCGTTATCCTGACCCCGACCCGGCGGGCGGCGCGGTCCCTCACCGAGGCCTTCCTGCGACGGGCCGGTTCGGCCGGCGCCCTGCTGCCGCCACGGATCCGCCCCCTGGGCGACCTCGAGGCCGGCGAGGCGCCCTTTGAGCCCGGCGAGGTCATACTCGACCTGCCGCCTGCCATCACCCCGGTGCGGCGGCGGTTCGAACTTCTGAAGCTGGTGGGCGACCTCTCGGCCAGCCGGGAACGGACCCCTGGTCCCGCTGAGGCCCTCGGCCTTGCCGACGCCCTGGGCGCCTTCTTCGACAGCCTGCAGATCGAGGAGGTGACCGGCGAGAACCTGGACTCCCTGGTGGGGGCGGAAATGGCCGAGCACTGGCAGGTCTCCCTCGACCTGCTCCGCACGGCCCTCGACCTCTGGCCCCGCAGGCTGGAGGCGCTGGGATTGGAGGATGTCAGCCGCCGGCGAGTCCTCCTGCTCCGCGCCCTGGCGGAACGGTGGCGGGAAGTGCCACCGCCGGGCCTGCTCATCGCCGCCGGATCGACAGGATCGGTCCAGGCCACAGCCGGCCTTCTCCGGGTCATCGCCGAAGCCCCCCGGGGTGCCGTGGTCCTTCCCGGGCTGGACACCGACGATCTCTCGCCCGAGGCGATGGGACTTGAGGTGGACGACCAGCATCCGCAGTCCGCTCTGTACGAACTCCTGAGCAGCTCCGGTGTCGCCCGCAAGGAGGTCCTCGTCTGGGGACCCTTCGGCGGCGACGACCCGCAGGGGGCCGACCGTCGCAAGCTCATCAGCCTTGCCCTCCGGCCCGCGGCGCGCACCTCGGACTGGCTGGCGACCGTCGCCGACGAGAACGGCCCGGGCGTCAGGACCATCACCCGGGGGCTGGAGGGCCTGACGGTGATCTCCTCAAGGGACGAGGAGGCCTGTGCCCTCACCGCCGCCCTGCTGCTCCGCGAGACCCTGGAGACCCCCGGACGGACCGCCGCCCTGGTGACCCCGGACCAGGACCTGGCCCGCAGGGTCTGCGCGCGACTCGCCCGCTGGGGCGTGACGGCGGACGCCTCGGCAGGAGAGCCCCTGGCGGGCCGCCCCTGCGCCGTCCTCGCCAGCCTTGCAGCCCGGGCC
>CAIWHQ010000259.1 GCA_903912465.1 uncultured Alphaproteobacteria bacterium
ATGGCAACCAGGGCGTGGAGCCCCAGACCGAGACGGTCTGGCGCCAGGCTGACCGCTACAACGTCCCGCGGATCGTGTTCGTCAACAAGATGGACAAGATCGGCGCGGATTTCGAAATGTGCCTTCGCACCATCCGTGAGCGGCTGGGCGTCAAGGCCGTCCCGATCCAGCTTCCGATCGGCTCTGAATCCACCCTGCGCGGGATTGTCGACCTGGTTCGCATGAAGGCCGTGGTCTGGGAGTCCGAGGGCCTGTGCGCCAATTTCCATGACGAGGACATCCCGGCCGACATGCTCGCCAAGGCCGAGGAAGCCCGCAGCTACATGATCGAGAACGCCGTCGAGATGGATGACGAGGCCATGGAGGCCTACCTCGGTGGCGAGGAACCCTCGGAAGCTGTGATCAAGAGCTGCCTCCGCAAGGCGGTGCTCACGGGTGCCTTCTACCCGATCCTGGCGGGCTCTGCCTTCAAGAACAAGGGCGTGCAGCCCCTGCTCGACGCCGTCGTCGATTACCTGCCTTCGCCGGTGGACATTCCTCCGACCCCGGGCCTGGACTACAAGACTGAGGAGCCTGTCGTGCGCAGGGCCTCTGATGACGAGCCTCTGTCGGTCCTGGCCTTCAAGATCATGGATGACCCCTTCGTGGGTTCTCTGACCTTCTGCCGGATCTATTCCGGCAAGCTGGAGTCGGGCATGGGCCTGCTCAATTCGACGCGTGACAAGCGCGAGCGGGTCGGGCGGATGCTGCTCATGCATTCCAACAACCGCGAAGACATCAAGGAAGCCTACGCGGGCGACATCGTCGCCCTGGCAGGCCTCAAGGACACCCGTACGGGCGACACCCTGTGTGACCCGATCAAGTCGCCGGTGATCCTGGAGAAGATGAACTTCCCGGAACCCGTCATCGAGATCGCGATCGAGCCGAAGTCAAAGGCTGACCAGGAAAAGCTGGGCGTCGCCCTGGCCAAGATGGTTGCCGAGGATCCCTCCTTCACGGTGTTCACGGACCAGGAGTCCGGCCAGACCATCATGAAGGGCATGGGCGAGCTGCATCTCGACATCAAGGTCGACATCCTGAAGCGCACCTACAAGGTCGAGGCCAACATCGGTGCCCCGCAGGTGGCCTATCGGGAAAGCCTCGGTCGGCTTGCCGATATCGACTACACGCACAAGAAGCAGACCGGCGGCACCGGCCAGTTTGCCCGGGTCAAGATCAAGTTCGAGCCCGGCGAGCCCGGCTCAGGTTTCGTGTTCGCGAGCACCGTCGTCGGTGGTTCTGTTCCCAAGGAATACGTTCCCGGCGTGCAGAAGGGCCTGGAGTCGGCCAAGGAAAACGGCCTTCTGGCTGGCTTCCCGCTGATCGACTTCAAGGCGACCCTTTACGACGGCGGCTACCACGACGTGGACTCCTCCGTCCTGGCCTTCGAAATTGCCTCGCGCGCCGCCTTCCGGGAACTCCGGGAGAAGGGCGCTCCGCGGCTGCTCGAGCCGGTGATGAAGGTCGAAGTCCTGACCCCGGATGAATACATGGGCGATGTCATCGGCGACCTGAACAGCCGCCGTGGACAGATCCAGGGTACCGAGACCCGGGGTAACGCCCAGGTGGTCACGGCCTTCGTCCCCCTCGCCAACATGTTCGGCTATATCAACACTCTGCGCTCGTTCTCGCAGGGCCGAGCAAACTTCACTATGCAGTACGACCATTACGAGACGGTGCCGCAAGCGGTCGCCGACGAAGTGATTAAGAAGTTCGCCTAACCCCGCACCAACCCCAGTTTAGAGGACAGGCCCAGAGCGGGCCGGAGCTTGAGATGGCCAAAGAGAAATTCGAACGCAACAAGCCGCACTGCAACATTGGCACGATTGGTCATGTTGACCACGGCAAGACGACGCTGACGGCCGCGATCACGATGACGCTTGCGAAGTCGGGTGGTGCGACGGCGAAGAAGTATGACGAGATTGACGCGGCTCCTGAGGAGAAGGCGCGTGGGATCACGATCAACACGGCGCACGTGGAGTACGAGACGAAGAACCGTCACTACGCGCACGTGGACTGCCCCGGTCACGCTGACTACGTGAAGAACATGATCACGGGTGCGGCGCAGATGGACGGCGCGATCCTTGTGGTGAGTGCTGCGGACGGCCCGATGCCGCAGACGCGCGAGCACATCCTCCTGGCTCGCCAGGTGGGGGTTCCGGCCATGGTGGTCTACATGAACAAGGTCGACCTTGTGGATGATCCGGAGCGTCTGGAGCTTGTGGAGATGGAGGTTCGCGAGCTTCTGTCTTCGTACAACTTCCCGGGC
>CAIWHQ010000260.1 GCA_903912465.1 uncultured Alphaproteobacteria bacterium
CGATGATGATGCACAATGAACACCGATACCGGACGGTCTTCATTTCGGACGTCCACCTCGGCACGAAGGGGTGCCAGGCGGAACTCCTGCTGGACTTCATAAAGACCGCGGAATTCGACACCCTCTATCTGGTGGGCGACATCATCGACGGCTGGAAGCTCCGGAACGGCTGGTACTGGCCCCAGGCCCACAACGATGTGGTGCAGAAGGTCCTCAGGCTGGCCCGCAAGGGCGTTAAGGTCATCTACGTGCCCGGCAATCATGATGAGGCGGCGCGGGACTTCATCGGCCATCGGTTCGGGGACGTCCTGGTCATGCGGGACGCGATCCACGAGACCGCCGATGGCCGGCGCTTCCTGGTCACCCACGGCGATGAGTTCGACGGCGTCCTGCAGCACGCCCGCTGGCTGGCCTTTGTCGGCGACTGGGCCTACCGCACGCTCCTGACCCTGAACACGGTCTTCAACCGTTGGCGCCGTCGCTTCGGCTTTGGCTACTGGTCCCTCTCTGCCTACCTGAAGCTGAGGGTGAAGAACGCCGTCCAGTTCATCGAGAACTACGAGGAGGCGGTCGCCGAAGAGGCGCGCCGCAGGGGCGTCGACGGAGTGATCTGCGGACACATCCACAAGGCCGAGATCCGCCGCTTCGACGACATCCTCTACGTCAATGACGGCGACTGGGTCGAAAGCTGCACGGCGATTGCGGAACGAGAGGACGGCGAACTGATCCTGCTGGAATGGAGCCGGGAGCAGAAGCGGCTCCCGAGTCCCGCCCCCCAGGGTCTGGTCGCCAGAGCGCCTGAGTCCAGCCTCGCGGCCTGAAGCCAACGCATTGACCTGCGACCTGTTTTGGTGGCAGTACATCTGCCATGAAGGGCGTGGGCGACATTCCGGAAAGTCTCTCCAGGGGCCAGCAGAAGGCGCGGACTGAGGCCCGGATCCTCGACGTCGTGAGCCGGCTGCTGGAGGAGGGTCGGCTTGAAGATGCCGCCTTCTCCGAGATCGCGCGGCTGGCGGGTGTCGGCGAGCGGACCGTTTATCGCTATTTCCCCACTCGCGACGCCCTGATGGGCGCATTCTGGGCGCGGCTCCAGACCGAGGGCCTGCCGCAGGGCCGGCCCTCCATGCGCCGGGTCCGTGAGGGCGTCCGGACCGAGATCGATGGACGCCGGCAGCTCCGAATCCTGATCGCGACAGACGCCTGGGAGCCGCAGGTGAACGGGGTCGTCCGGACCCTGACCCGGGTGATCGACGAGATGAGGGGGATGGGACATACGGTGGAGGTCATCTCGCCGGACCAGTTCCGGGGCTTCCCGCTTCCCACCTATCCCGAGATCAAGGTCGCGGTCGGCGCCTACGAGCCCGTGCGTGAGCACTTCAAGGCCTTCGAGCCCCAGGCCATCCACATCGCCACCGAGGGCCCCATCGGTCTGGCCGCCCGGCGGATCTGCGTGGAGTGGAAGCTGCCCTTCACCACCAGCTATCACACGCGTTTCCCCGAATATGTCTCAGCCCGCCTGCCCCTGCCCCTGTCGGCGGGCTACGCCTACATGAGGTGGTTCCACAAGCCTTCCGGACGGCTGATGGTGGCCACGCCGACCATGCGCGACGAACTGGCCCAGCATGGCTTTCGCAACATCACCGCCTGGTCCCGGGGCGTCGACACCGAACAGTTCCGCCCCCTGCGGGAGGGTGACCCGGACGTCTATGCAGGCCTGCCCCGTCCGATCTTCCTGTCTGTCGGACGGGTGGCGGTTGAGAAGAATATCGAGGCCTTCCTGGCCCTTGACCTGCCAGGCACGAAGATCGTGGTGGGGGACGGTCCGCAGCGCGAGGAACTGGAGGCCCGTTACCCCGGAGCCATCTTCCGGGGCGCCCGGTTCGATGACGACCTGGCAGCACACTTCGCGGGTGCCGACGTCTTCGTCTTTCCCTCCCTGACCGACACTTTCGGCCTGGTGATCCTGGAGGCCATGGCGACAGGAACCCCCGTGGCGGCCTATCCGGCCCCGGGGCCGATCGACATCATCCCCGGATCCGGCGCCGGCGTCCTGGCCCTGACCGCCACGGAGGGCCTGCGGGAAGCCTGCCTGGAGGCGGCGAAGCTGGACCGGACGGCCGTACGCCGGTTCGCGGAGGGATTCTCCTGGCGGGCCTGCGCCGAGGACTTCGTCCGCAACCTCCAGCCCTGGCCGGAGCCTGAGAAGAACCGCTTCTGGCGGCGCCTGCGGAGAATGACCCGCCTCAGGAAAAGTCGCGAGGACGTCTAGCCCCCGCCCGTGAACGTCTGCCCCTGAAAACCTGCCCCTGAACGAAAGGCGCCGCAGATCCGGAGATCTGCGGCGCAGGCGCCTATGGCTGGATGCGGCGGGTCAGGCTGCGGGCCGTGCCATGGGGGTCAGTGCGCCCGCCGTCGCCTTGTTGGCGTCATGCTGGGCGGCGGGAAGCGGGATCAGACCACGGTCCTTGAGGTAGCCGGCGCGGCCGGTGGCGGCGTCGGAAACGAATTCGCCCAGGTACTCGCGTAAGCCTTTGGTCACGCCGACGTGGGCCTTCTTCACATAGATGTAGAGGGACCGGGACAGGGGGTAGGAGCCGTCCGAGATGGAGGCGACGGAGGGCTTCACGCCATTGACCGAAGCGCCCTTCACCTGGTCCATGTTCTCCTCGAGGAAGGACCAACCGAAGACACCGAGGGCCCCGGGGGTCTTGGTGAGGGTCTGGATGATGGCGTTGTCGTTTTCGCCGGCGTCGATCCAGCCATCCTTGCGGAGGGGGTCAACCTTCTCCTTGAACTGCCTCTCGTCCGACTTCCTGAGGGCCTGGTTGCCGGGGTATTTGAGGGCCCCGGCCTCAATGGCCATCTCGACGAAGGCGTCGCGGGTGCCGGAGGACGGCGGCGGGCCGTAGACCTGGATACGACCGCGCGGCAGGCCCGCACCCACCTCGGGCCAGGTCTTGTAGGGGTTGGTCTCGTACTTGCCGTACCGCAGCACCTTGGCCGCCAGGCCCAGGTAGAGTGCCGAGGTCGAGAAGTTGTATTCGGGTCCCCGCTTGTCCACGGCAACGACAATGCCGTCGAAGCCGATCTTCAGCTCAATGATGTCCTTGACCCCCTTGGCGGCGCAGGCGTCAAACTCCGAGCGCTTCATGCGGCGAGAGGCGGTTGCGATGTCGGGGTAGCTGTCGCCAACCCCGGAGCAGAACAGCTTGATGCCGCCGCCGGTGCCGAGGCTCTCGACCTTGGGTGCCTTCATGCCGGTCTTGCGAGCGAACTGCTCGGACACCCGGGTGGCGAAGGGAAAGGCGGTGGAGGAGCCGACGGCCCAGACATAGTCGCGGGCAGCGTGAGCCGGCTGGATACCGGCGAGAAGCGTGACGCAGCCGGCCAGCGCTATCTTGGCGAAGGTCCGGCGAATCTGGGGCCGGTGGGAAGCGGACGTCATCAGTGTGATCTCCTGTCTCAGAACTTCCCGGTCCGCAGACGCGCCTGGAGAGGTACGAATACTTTCGGGCTTAGCGACCTATCATGACACTTTCGTTTGGGTGGGACTCAAAAGTCGTACTGGGCTCGGACCTGGAAGCTCCGGACCCGGGACTTGCTTCCGGGCCAGCCGGGATCGAAGTGCATTTCACCAAGATTCAGGAGGAGCCGGTAGCCCGTTTGAACCCGCCAGACCGCCCCGAAGGTGAGCCCCCGGACGCGAGCCACGGCGGGTGAGTCCGGCGGACCCGCCGTGGCCATTGGCCAAGCCGGCACGTCCGCGAAATCGTATCTCGCGAGGAGATCGATAGACCCCGGACCCGGCGCGACGACAAGGGCACGTCGGGCGTCATAGCTCCGGACCTCACCCTGGGGATTCCAGCCGACAAGGACATAGCCAGCCTTCAGGTTCGGCGGACTCAGGACGCGGGCCTGCGGTGCGGGATCCGGGCGAAGGAGGGCCGCTTCGCCCTGCACCCAGACGCTTCCGGACCACCAGGCGGCCTCGACAGCGAGGGTGCCGTCGCTACGGGCGAGGGGCCCGGTGTCCAGCCAGGGTCCCTCAACACCTTGGGACCCGGCGGGCTCAAAGGAATAGGCGTGAGGAAAGTCGCCACCAAAGGAGCGGCCCCGGACCCAGCCGCCAAGATGAAGATGCCTGTTCTCCCCGAGGGGAAACCCACCTGCCACCCTGGCTGTCACGGCCCGCTGTTCCAGAGCCCCGGGAGACGCGGGACCGTCAAAGTCGAGGCCGAGATTGTTGAAACTGTCCCCCTGGAAGGCGAGGGTCGCCACTAAGCTGCGGAGGTTGGCGCGTACCTGCAAGGCGCTGGTGAAACCGTCGGTAATCAGGTCGCCATAGGGTCCGCGCTCAAGGAACGACAGGGACTTCGTCGACGTCAGGTTCTCGAGCCCCGCAGCCTTGAGGTTTCCCGCCATCACGGCGACGCCGGGGGCGGGACGGTATTCCAGCGCGACCTCGTCCCAGACCAGGGCATCGTTGTTCGCAGCGCCGCCCTCGAATCTCAAGGACATCTGCTCCGACAGGTCCGCATCGAGACCCAGATAGGCCTGGCGGACCTGGATCCCGTCGGCGTGGTCGTCGGGGTGCCCGGGCCGCGAAATGACCAGATCGATGGAATCGACAAGAAGCCGCCCCTTGAAGCGTACGGATGGGCCGCCCTTGTCCGCTGCCTGCGCGGCTCCGGCCCCCAATAGGCCAACCGCCAGGGCGAGGGAGGCAAGGGCGCGAAGGAGGGGCCTGGACGTCAAGAGGCTGGACTCCAGAGGACGGGAGAGGCCCAACTCAAGGGCATGACCCCGGGTTTGTCGCGCGCAATCCGACGACATCGAACGGGTTCAGAGGAGCCGCGCGCGAATGGTCTGGCTGAGCAGGTCGATCAGGGTCACTGCGGTGACGATGACGATCGAGATGGCGGCGGTGAGGGGGTAGTTGAAGCTGTTCATGCTGTCGAACAGGATCTGGCCGATACCCCCGGCGCCGATCAGGCCGAGCACGGTGGCGCTGCGGCTGTTCGATTCGAACCGGTAGAGGGCATACGAGGTCCACAGGGGCGCGACCTGGGGGATCACCCCCCAGACGATTTCCTGAAGCCGCCCGGCACCCGTCGCCCGGACGCCCTCGACGGGACCCCGGTCGATGGCCTCGACCGCCTCGGCGAAGAGCTTGGCGAGGACACCGCCGGTGTTGAGGGCCAGGGCCATGACACCGGCGAAGGGACCAAGGCCCACTGCCACCAGGAAGGCCGTACCGATGACCAGGTCCGGCACCGACCGGACAAGGTCCATCAACCGGCGGACCGGGAGCTGGATGAAGGCCGGCGTGACATTGCGCGCGCCGAGGAGCCCCATGGGCACGGCGATCAGGATGGCGAGGGCCGTACCCCACAGGGCCATCTGAATGGTGAGCCACATCTTCTCGATCAGGTCGCGCCAGTTCGAGAAATCCGGATTCAGGAAGCCCGAGGCGAACTGCCGCATGTTGTCGGAGTTGGAGAACAACAGCGGGAACTTGGAGATTTCGGCCGGGCCGAAGGAAGCGATCAGCAGGACGATGATCCCGCCCCACAGGGTGAAATCGAACACCCTCTGCCCGAAGGGCCGGGACGGCGGCTCAAGGACGGCGGGTGCAGTCTGGGTCATGGATCAATTCGCGTCGACGGGCTGGCCAGTGCGGGCCTGGAGGGCGGCCTCCTCGGCCTTCACCCCGTCCAGCGCCTTGCGGGCGTCGGCGATCCGCTTCGGATCCCCACCGCGCTGGGCCTCGAGGACGTTCTCGGTGGCCTCCATCTCGCGCACCCGCAGCAGGTGGTTGTCGTCGGCGGGCTTGAAGCCGCCGATCGAGATCTTGGCCAGCAGGCCCCGCTGGCGCTCGGCCTCGGGGCCCTCACCCTGGGCGTAGGTCAGGAAGAACTGGCGGAGCTTTTCCTTGACCGCGGGGTCCAGGTCCTTGCGCCAGACGATCGGGTCCTCGGGCAGGCGGGGGGAGGTCCAGACCACGCGCACCTTGTCGGCCAGGGTCGGCTCGCCCTTGGCCGCGCGCTCCACGTCGCGCTCACGCTGAAGGCGCAGGCTGGTCGTATTGCCCGTCCCGGCGTCCAGGACCCCATTTGCCACGCCCACCAGGTTGGTGTTGTGGTTGGCCGACTTCAGTGTCTTGAAACAGGTCTGGACATCGATGCCCTTGGGCGAGAACAGGTAGGTCTTGGGGGCCAGGGTCCCCGAGGTGGACTTGGCATCGCCGATCCCGAAGTTGAGCTTGCGGTCACAACGCAGGATGTCCTCGAGGGTGGTCTTGCTGGAGGCGGGCACCAGTATGACCGAGTTGTAGCCGTCATCGCCGGCGGGATCGAAGGTACGGGCGAAGACCTCGCCGTCGGCCCGGCGGATGGCCTCGAGGCCCGACAGATTGGTGAACCAGCCGAACTGGGTCTGCTTGAAGCGCATGGCCTCGACCAGGGCAGTGTAGTTGGCCCCGATGTAGGGCTCGATCTTAAGCCCGGTCGCCTTCTCCATGTCGGCGATGATCGGGCGCCAGTAAGACTCCAGGCTGGAGGCGCTCTCCGGAGCGACGATCGAAAACTTCAGGACCCCGGTAGACCCGTCGGATGGCGGGGGCGACTGGCGGCTGCAACCCGCGAGGGCGGCGACGCCCAGGCCTGCGGCGGCGATCAGGCCGCGACGACTCAGCGTGGCATCGATCATTTCGGGGCTCCTTCCCAGAAGACGTCCTCGAATTCGGGGCCGTAGATGTCGATCAGACGGTCCTTGTCCAGGCCCGAGGCGGGGCCATCATAGACAATCCGGCCGGCCTTGAGGGCGACCACCCGGTCGCAATACCGCATGGCGTAGTCCACCTGGTGCAGGGTGACCACCAGGGTCAGGCCGTCGGTGCGGTTCAGGTCTCGAAGGATCTCCATCACCTTGCGGGCCGACACCGGGTCGAGGGAGGCGACGGGCTCATCGGCGAGGATGATCTTGGCCCTCTGGACCAGGGCCCGGGCGATGGCACCGCGTTGCTGCTGGCCGCCGGACAGGGTGTTGGCGCGCTGGGCGGCGTACTCGGCCACACCGACCCTGGCGAGGGCCGCCATGGTCGCAGAGGCGATCTCCTGCGGCCAGTGCCCGAGAAGGCCCCGGAGGAAGGAAACACGCCCCAGCGAACCCAGGGCGGCATTGCTGAACAGGGACAGGCGCCCGACCAGGTTGAACTGCTGGAAGATGAAGCCGATCCGGATGCGCGCCTCGCGCACGCCGGAAGAGATGCGCCCTTCCGACTGGACCGGCGCACCGAAGGCCTCGATCACGCCCGCGCCCGGATCGATCACCTGAAGGCCGGAGATGGACCGGAGAAGGGTGGACTTGCCAGATCCCGAGGGGCCGATCAGGGCGATCATCTCGCCACGGCGGACGTCCAGGGACACACCGTCGAGCGCCCGGCGGGTGCCGAAGGTCCGCGACACGTTCCGGATCGACAGAACCGCTTCCTCAGCCATGCCGGCAACGTCCCCTGAGAGCTCCAGGGCCCGCGCAGGGCGGCGACCCGTCGGGCTTATTCGCACGGCGCGGCGTCCCCGGTCCAGCCTGCTCCGCCGCAGGGGGGGAAAGGTTCCCCAAAATGCGCTTTACACGGGGGGCGTCTGGCCCTAATGCACCGCCCTCCGGCGGACCCGATGTCCTCAAAAGCGCTGCTAACGCCGGATTGGGTTCAACAATTTATTGGGGGTTACGTGAGGTGCAAACGTACCATACGTCCCTGGACCTGGTCCGCGAGCGGTCGCCCGAGCATCCCGTCGCCATTGCGCGGCCGGCTGCGGCGTCTCTAGCGGCCCGCTGGTTCCAGGATAATTTCAAAGGCGACGTCTTCTATGCCGTGAAGGCAAATCCTTCGCCGTGGGTCATCCAGGCCCTGGCAGAGAACGGCGTCTCGTCTTTCGATGTCGCCTCGGTTCCCGAGATCGCGCTCGTGCGCGCCCATGCGCCCGACGCCCGGCTGGCCTTCATGCACCCGGTCAAGAGCCGCGCAGCCATCCGTGCGGCCTATTTCGACCATGGGGTGAAGACCTTCGCCCTCGACACCCATGAGGAACTCGAGAAGATCCTCGAGACGACCGAGGGTGCCAAGGACCTCAACCTGATCGTCCGCCTGGCCGTCCAGACCGAGGGTGCCGCCTATTCCCTGGCGGGAAAGTTCGGCGTCGACCTCACCCAGGCCCCGTCCCTCCTGCTGGCGGCTCGCCGGGCGACCCAGGATCTGATGGGCGTCTCCTTCCATGTCGGCAGCCAGTGCATGCGGCCGACCGCCTATAGCGCGGCCATGGCCCAGGCCTCCCGCGCCCTGGTGCGGGCCGGCGTGCTGGCGGACGTGGTCGACGTGGGCGGCGGCTTCCCGTCGATCTATCCGGGCATGACCCCTCCC
>CAIWHQ010000261.1 GCA_903912465.1 uncultured Alphaproteobacteria bacterium
CTGGTGGATGCCGTGCTGACCTTCGAGGGCGAGCGCGGGTATCCCTTCCGGGTCCTGCGGGGGGTCAAGAACCGCTTTGGTGCCACCGATGAGATCGGCGTCTTTGAAATGGGCGATGCGGGCCTGCGCGAGGTGGCCAATCCCTCCGCCCTCTTCCTGGACACCTCCGGCGAGCGGGCGGCGGGTGCCGCCGTCTTTGCGGGCATAGAGGGATCGCGTCCGGTGCTGGTCGAATTCCAGGCCCTGGTCGCACCCTCGGCCTACGGCAACCCTCGCCGGGCGGTGGTGGGCTGGGACTCCGGCCGGCTCGCCATGGTCCTTGCCGTTCTTGAGGCCCGCTGCGGCCTCTCCCTCGGGGCGAGGGACGTTTACCTGAACGTGGCGGGCGGCCTGCGGATCAGCGAGCCGGCGGCGGATCTCGCGGCGGCAGCGGCCCTGGCCTCCTCCGCTCTTGATGTCGCCCTCCCCCAGGACTGCGTGGTCTTCGGCGAGATCAGCCTCTCCGGCGAAATCCGTCCTGTCAGCCGGACGGAGGCGCGGGTCCGCGAGGCGGCCAAGCTTGGGTTCCGCCAGGCCCTGGCGCCCCGGGACGCCGATGCCGGTGCCCTGAAACTTGCCGGGGTCTCGCGCCTTGCCGACGCCATCGCAAGGATCGGCGACGGCGGCTGGAGCACCCTGCCATGATGCCCTTCGACCTCATCATCCTGGGGATTCTGCTTCTCTCGGGCATCCTGGGGTTTGCCCAGGGGGCGGTGAAGGAACTGGTCTCCCTGGTCTCGCTTGTCGTCGCCCTGGTCCTGGCCATGCTCGGGCTGAAATTCGTCACGCCGATGATCGAGGCCCGCATGGACCCCGACTGGGCTGCCGCGCCGATCGCCTTCCTGCTGGTCTTCGCCGTCGCCTATCTGGGCCTTCGCATGCTGGGCTCCGGTCTTTCGGGCGGCATCCGGCAGGCGCGGCTGCTGAGCGCCCTGGACCGGGCCCTGGGTTTCGCGTTTGGCCTCGTCAGGGCCGCGATCTTCCTGGGCGTCTGCAATCTCGCCTTCACCGCGGCGACGCCGCCAAGCTATGCGCCCGCCTGGCTGCAGGGTTCGCTTTTCTACCCCCTCACCGAACGTTCCGCCGCGATGATCCGATCGTTGGCGCCCCAGGGCGCCAATCTCGCCGGGCGAATTGCCCCCGCGGTCGAGAAAGCGCTTGGTGAGGGCCACAAGGGTGACAGGCCGGTCGACGGGGGATATGAAACGAACGCCCCTTCTGGTCGCGATAAGGCAGCGGAGACGCCCCGGTGAACACCCCCGCCGATCGATGGTCGCCACGTGATCCTGACGACGATGCCCCGAGGCTAGAGTGCGGCGTGTTCGGCGTGTTTGACGTCGAGGACGCCTCCGCCATCACCGCCCTGGGGCTCCACGCCCTCCAGCATCGGGGACAGGAAGCCTGCGGCATCGCCAGCTTCGACGGCAATGGTTTCCATACCGAGCGGCACATGGGCTATGTGGGCGACGCCTTCGCGGGCGGGGATCTGACGACCCGGCTGCCAGGTGCCTTTGCCATCGGCCACACCCGATATTCAACGGCGGGCAGCAGCGTTATCCGCAACGTCCAGCCCATGTTCGCCGACCTCGACACGGGCGGCATCGCCCTGGCCCACAACGGCAACCTGACCAACTTCCTGACCCTGCGCCAGCAACTGGTGGCGGAGGGCCGGATCTTCCAGTCCACCTCGGACTCGGAGGTCATCCTGCACCTCATCGCGCGGTCCCGCCGACCCCGCCTTGTGGATAGATTCATCGACGCCCTGCGCGAGATCGAGGGCGGCTATGCCCTTGTGGCCATCACCAACAAGAAGCTGATCGGCGTGCGCGACCCGCTCGGCATCCGCCCCCTGGTCCTGGGCGACCTGGATGGCCATCCTGTCCTGGCGTCGGAAACCTGTGCCCTGGACATGATCGGTGCCCGCTTTGTCCGGGACATCGAGCACGGCGAAATGGTGATCATCGACCACGAGGGCATCCACAGCCTGCGGCCCTTCCCCGCCGCCCGTGCCCGCCCGTGCATCTTCGAGTACGTCTACTTCGCCAGGCCGGACAGCGTGGTGAACGGCAAGTCCATCTACGAGGTCCGCAAGCGCATGGGCCGCCGCCTGGCCCAGGAGATGCCCGCGGATGTCGACGTGGTCGTTCCCGTCCCCGACTCCGGGGTCCCGGCAGCGCTCGGCTTCGCCCAGGAGGCCGGCCTGCCCTTCGAGATGGGGATCATCCGGAATCACTATGTGGGTCGGACCTTCATCCAGCCCACCCAGGGTGCGCGCGAAACTGGCGTGCGAATGAAGCTCTCTCCGAACCGCGCCGTCCTGGCCGGTAAGAAGGTCATGCTGATCGACGACTCCATCGTCCGCGGCACCAATTCCATGCGGGTGGTCCGGATGGTGCGCGAGGCCGGGGCCGCAGAGGTTCACCTCCGTTCCGCCTCCCCGCCGATCCAGTGGCCGGACTTCTACGGCATCGACATGCCCGACCGGGACAAGTTGCTGGCCGCCCACAACAGCGTCGAGGATATCGCCCGGATCCTGAACGTGGATTCGATGGGCTTCCTGTCCGTGGAGGGTCTCTACTGGGCCATGGAGGCTGGCCCGAGGGACCCGGCAAACCCCCAGTTCACCGATCACTATTTCACGGGTGACTATCCGACCCGGCTCCTCGACCGGGAAATCGCCGAGGGGCGCAATGCGGACACCGAACGGCAGCTGTCCTTCCTGGTTGACGCGTGAGCCCTGCGCCTGTCGGCCGCTGGCTGACGAGGCTGAAGCCCGACGTCTACATCCTGCTCATCCTGGGCATGGTTGTGCTGGCGACCGTCCTGCCGGCGGCGGGAGAAGCCCGTCCTGTCCTCAAGGTCGCCGTCTCGCTGGGCATCGGCCTGGTCTTCTTCCTGCATGGTGCCCGGCTGTCCCGGGACGCGGTAATCGCCGGAGCCACCCAGTGGCGACTGCACGCCATGGTTTTGGCCGCGACCTTCCTCCTCTTCCCGGCCCTCTGCCTTATGGCCGAGGGCCTGCCAGCCTGGATCCTGCCGGCCAGCCTCGCACCTGGCCTCCTCTTCCTGGGGTGCCTGCCCTCGACCATCCAGTCTTCCATAGGCTTTACAGCCATCGCCAGGGGCAATGTGGCTGCGACCGTAGCGGCAGCGACGGCTTCCAACCTGCTGGGTATCTTCGTCACGCCGGTGCTCGCCGGCCTGCTACTGCACAGGACGGGTGCCGGGGTCTCTCTTGATGGGCTCCAGACCATTCTGCTCCAGCTCCTGGCACCCTTCCTGGCGGGGCATCTCCTGCGCCCCTGGATCGGAGACTTCGTATCCCGCCGCGCCCGCGTCCTGTCCCGGCTGGACCGGGGCTCGATCCTTCTGGTGGTCTACGCCGCCTTTTCAGACGCCGTGGCCGGCGGGATCTGGTCCCGGCTTGGCGTCCTGGACCTCGCCAGGCTGACCCTGGTTTGCGGGGTCCTGCTCGCGATCGTCCTCTGCGCCACCCTGGCCGCCGCCCGTGCGGCGCGCCTGTCGACGCCGGACGAGATCACCCTGGTCTTCTGTGGGTCCAAGAAGAGCCTGGCGAGCGGCGTTCCCATGGCGGGCGTCCTGTTTCCCGGCGACGGACTTGGGCTGGTCCTCCTGCCGATCATGATCTTCCACCAGATCCAGCTCATGGTCGCCGCAGTAATCGCGCAGAGATACGCGGAACGACCAGGGTCTGAGGGTGACGCCCCGGCTGCGACGGGCTAAGGGGGCGGCATGACCGCCGACACGCCTCTCGAAGACAAGATCGCCCTGGTGACCGGTGCCTCCCGGGGGATCGGACGCGCCTCTGCCCTGGCCCTGGCCGGGGCCGGAGCCCACGTCGTGGCTACGGCCAGGACCCAGGGTGCGCTGGAATCCCTGGACGACGAGATCTTCGCCTTGACCGGACGTCACGCCACGCTGGTGCCGATGGATCTTGCAGAACCCGCTGGGCTCGACGCCCTGGGACTTGCCCTCCACCAAAGGTTTGGGCGGTTGGACATCGTCATTCATGCCGGTGCCGTCCTGGGTGCCATCACGCCGGTCAGCCATGTCGAGCCGGGTCTCTGGGACCGGGTCATGACCGTGAACGCTACCGCCTCCTGGCGTCTGATCCGGTCGATGGATCCCCTGCTGAAGGCCTCGGACGCCGGTCGGGCCCTGTTCGTCACCTCCAGCCGAGCCGCTTCCCCACGGGCCTTCTGGGGCCCCTACGGTGCCTCCAAGGCCGCCATGGAGGCGATCGTCAGAGCCTGGGCGGATGAAGTGGAACACACACACGTCCGCGCGGCGATCATCGATCCGGGCGCCATGCGCACTCGAATGCGGGCC
>CAIWHQ010000262.1 GCA_903912465.1 uncultured Alphaproteobacteria bacterium
GGTCTCGTCCGTCAAGGCGCAGGCGAGCACGACCACATCGGTGTCCGGAAGGGCTTCGGCAATCCGGGACAGGGGCAGGGTGCGATGCGCCAGCCCGGCGTCCGAGCCCCGGCGCACGACGGTCAGGTCCACGCCGAAGGCTCGTGCCCGCTGGGCGATCTGCTCGCCGATCGCGCCGTAGCCCACCAGAAGCCAGCGCGTCTGGCTGACCTCCCGGTACTGGGTGCGGCCCCATTCGCGCCGCGCCTGCAGCGCCTTCTGGGCGTCGATGGGCACAATCAGGGACAGGGCGTGGGCGAGGACGTACTCGGCGATCACCACGCCCTGGGCGGAGGACTTGGTGATCCTGACGCCCTTTTCCATGATGCGCCGGAAGATCGGCAGGTCGAGCCCGGCGTTGAAGGTCTGCAGCCAGCGGACGCTGGGGCTGTCCAGCAGGGCCCGCATGAGGGTGGGAAGGAGCCCTCCCTGATAAGCCTCCTGGGTGTTCCAGACGATCTCCGGCGCAATGTCGCCCGCCGCAAGGTCGACGCCATTGCGGACAAATCGGTTCAGCTCGGGGACCGTCACGACCTCAAGCTTCGGAGCCAGGTGGGCGATCCGGTCCCGGATCCGGTGATGGGACGCTTCTGACATCAGGATCTGGGTCACGCGGGGTTCATCCCATCTGGAGGCGGATCTTGAGGGCTTGGGCGAGGGTCAGGGCCCGCTTGGCGGTCTGCTCGCCCAGGAGCATGTCTTCCCATCCCGGCTCCGCGGCCAGACGCAGGCGATCGCCCTCCAGCTCGAGGGAGGCATGCCGGAGGACTTCCACATTCCGCCCTGCCAGGTCGCAGCCGAGGCGGATCGCCGAGCCGAGGGCCCGGGCCCGGGCCCGCCTCTCAGGGGACAGCAGGCGGTTGATCACCTCGGGCTCA
Source organism: uncultured Alphaproteobacteria bacterium (assembly GCA_903912465.1). GTDB lineage: Bacteria > Pseudomonadota > Alphaproteobacteria > Caulobacterales > Caulobacteraceae > Phenylobacterium. Next base: position 918 of record CAIWHQ010000262.1, read on the forward strand.
GGGGGATTCGGAGCCGAGTCATGACGCGAGAAGACGGCGCAGGCCAGGTAGGCGCGTTCAGGATGGGTCATGCCCGCGACAGGCGCCCTGAGGGCCTTCTCGAAGGCCAGGTCGGCCCTGTGGTCGGGGTGAAGCCGCGCCCCCAGATCCGCCAGCCTGCAGGCCGCTGCGGTGAGGACCGCATCGCGCAGGCCGAAGGCGGGGGGTAGACCATCGAAGACCGGTCGGATGAAGACCTCCAAGGCGGGGCCGAGGTCCGAGGTCAGACCCCCCTGGGCCACCAGGGCCTCGCAGCCGCTGACGAGTGGATCCTGCTCCCGGATGGCCGTGGGCATGGAGTCCAGCAGCAGCCCCTCCCGCAGGCCGTAGGCGGAGATCACGACCCGCTGGACCTCAAGGGCCTGGACAATCTCAGAGAGCACCACGGCGGCGTAGGGCAGCGTGTCGAACCGCTTGCGCGACAGGCCCTGGATGCCCTCCAGGGAGGTCCTGGACTGGCGGGCCACGAAGCGGCAGAGGTCCAGCAGGTCCATCCGCTTGATCTCGTACTGGTGCGCGATGTGAAGCGGATAGTCCTCAAGCTCCATGTGCAGCAGGGCCAGGTTCCGCCAGGCACCTCCGACAGCGTGGAATTCACGGGTCGACATCCGCTCCGTGTGGGGCTTGAGCGCCCTGGAAATCGAACGACGGACCCGGTCCTGGTCCAGCGGCCGTGGGGCACCCAGGGCGAAGGGGCCGAGGGGCAGGCTCACCCCCTGGCCGACATCGTCCAGTCGCACCAATTCCAGGCTCGATCCGCCGAGGTCCCCGGCGACGCCGGAGGCGTCGGCCTGCCCGGCGATGACGCCGAGGGCACCATACCGGGCTTCTTCCTCCCCGGAGAGCACGCGGACCGAGATGCCGGTTTCGTCCTCCACGGCGCGCAGGAAGGCGCGGCTGTCGCGGGCCTCCCGGACAGCGGCGGTGGCCACCACGAAGGTCTCCCGACTGCTCCAACCCTGCAGAAGGACGCGGAACCTTCGAAGCACGGCCATCGCCGTCTCGACGCCCTCAGGCGAAAGCCGTCCCGTCGTCTGGAGGTCGCGGCCGAGGCCGGCCTGGGCCTTCTCGTTGTACACGGTCCAGATGGCCCGCCCTTCAAGGCGGTAGACGACCAGGCGGATGGAGTTCGACCCGATGTCGATCACCGCCGCGTGCCGGATCTCGGCAGGGGGCGCGTCCAACCCGGGGGTCTGGCGGCTAGCCCCGAGACGCCACATGGTCGATCGCACCGGGCAGATCCTTCACCTTGTTCCCGCGGCCGGAAAGGCTGGGATTGGTCATGAAGTACTCGTGCGCCGAAAAAGCCCCGGGAAGATCCCAGGCGGGGTCCCGGCTATACTCGCCCGAGGCGTCCAGCGTCCAGCTTTGCGCCTTGTCCCGGATGTTGGCGACGAGGATCTGCTGCAGCACCTGCTGGTGGACCGTCGGGTTCTCCACCGGGGTCAGGGCCTCGACCCGCCGGTCGAGGTTGCGGGGCATCCAGTCAGCCGAGGAGATGAAGACCTTGGCCTTTTCCGAGGGCATTTCGGCGCCATTGGCGAAGGCGACGATCCGGGAATGCTCCAGGAAACGGCCGACGATGGACTTCACCCGGATATTCTCGGACAGCCCGGGCACGCCGGGTCGCAGGCAGCATATGCCGCGGATGACCAACTGGACTTCCGCGCCGGACTGACTGGCCTCGTAGAGGGCGTCGATGATCTCGGGGTCGACCAGGGAGTTGAGCTTGGCCCAGATGGCGGCAGGCCGTCCCGCCCGGGCGTTGTCCGCCTCGGCGGCGATCATGCGCAGGAGGTCGGCCTTCATGGTCAGGGGCGAGAAGGACAGCTTCTCCATCCTCTGGGGGCGGGCGTAACCGGTGATGTAGTTGAACAGCCGAACGGAATCCCGGCCCAGGGCGGGGTCCGAGGTGAAGAGGGACAGGTCGGTATAGATCCGCGCCGTCTGGGGATGATAGTTCCCGGTCCCGAAGTGGCAGTAGGTGCGCAGCTGGTCGCCCTCCCGCCGCACCACCATCGAGAGCTTGGCGTGGGTCTTGTACTCCACGAAGCCGAAGACGACGTGGACCCCGGCCCGCTCGAGGTCGCGGGCCCACTTCAGGTTGGCCTCCTCGTCGAAGCGGGCCTTGAGCTCCACCAGGGCGGTGACGTTCTTGCCAGTCTCTGCGGCCTCGATGAGGGCGGCGACGATGGGGCTGTCCTGCGACGTCCGGTAGAGGGTCTGCTTGATGGCCAGGACGTGCGGGTCCCGCGCCGCCTGGCGCAGGAACTGGACCACCACATCAAAGGTCTCGAAGGGGTGATGGACGAGGATGTCCTTTTCCCGGATGGCCGCGAAGCAGTCCCCGGCGTGATCGCGGATCCGCTCAGGAAAGCGCGGCTCGAAGGCGCGGAACTTCAGTTCCGGCCGGTTCGGCGGGATCAGCTGCGACAGCTCGTCCAGGCCCAGCAGTCCGTCGATCCGGGTGATGTCCTCGCGCCGGGCGTGCAGGTTGTCGCAGATGAAGGCCTGCAGGTCCCGGGGCATGGCGGCCTCGATCTCCACGCGGACCACGGACCCCAGGCGCCGCTGCTTGAGGCGCTCCTCGAACTCCCGGACCAGGTCTTCGGCTTCTTCCTCGAACTCCACGTCGGAGTCGCGGATCAGCCGGAAAACCCCCTGGCGATCCACCCGGGACCCGGGGAACAGGCGGTCCACGAACAGGGTCACCAGGTTCTCGAGGCTGATGAAGCGGCGCTCGGTCCGCCGGCGAGGACCCGGATGCGAGGGAAGCTCCCAGAACCGCGCCACCTGGGCCGGGATCGGGACCAGGGCGTAGAGGATGCGCCGCTCGGCCCTCATGCGCAGCTTCAGCGCCAGGCAGAAGGCAAGGTTGGGGATGAAGGGGAAGGGGTGGGCCGGATCGATCGCCAGGGGTGTCAGGATCGGGAACAGCCGGGTGAGGAAGGCCTCTTCCAGGGCGGCGCGGTCCTCGTCTGAAAGCCTCTCCGGCGACACCAGGGACAGGCCCTGGGATGAGAGCTCGGTAGTCAGGTCCCGCCACTGGGCCTGCTGGTCGTCCATCAGGTCGGCGGCCTCGGCGTTGATCCTGTCGAGCTGGTCTGCCGGGGACAGGCCGTCCTGGCTGACCGTGCGCACGCCTTCCCGGACCTGGGCCTTCAGGCCGGCCACCCGGACCATGTAGAATTCGTCGAGGTTGTGGGCCGAGATCGACAGGAACCTGAGCCGCTCCAGCAGGGGGTGCCGGGGATTTCGGCTCTCGGCCAGGACCCGGCGGTTGAAGGCCAGCCAGGACAGCTCCCGATTGAAGAAACGCTCCGGCGAGTGCATCAGCTCGGCGCTCAGCGGCGCGCTGCGCTTGGTGTCAACGGCCTCGGGCTGGGCTGTGGGGTTCATCGGATTCGGCTCACTCCTGGGATCGGTAGCACCGGCGGCCTCATGGGCCAAGCCTGTGACACGCCCAAGTCAGCCGTCGAAAAGGTCAAGATTTTCCGTCACGTCGTCAAGAATCTCCCGGGCCAGGGCGCGGGTGACGGGGCGATGGTCGCGCCCCGAGGCCTCGTGGAGCTGCTCCACCACGTCCCGGGCGGCGGCAACGGACCGGTCGATCCGCCGGACGAGGTAGGGCGCAAGGTCCGGCGAGGGCCGGATTCCCCGGGCGCGGAGGAAGGCCTCGAGCACCCCCTCCAGCACCGCGTCGTCCAGGACCCCGATCTGCACCGCCTCCAGGGCGTTCAGCCGGGAGCGCAGGTCGGGCAGGCGCGTTGTCCAGGCGGCGGGGGGCGTGCGGGCGGTCATCAACAGGCCGCCGCTCACCGGGGCCAGGTTGATCAGGTGGAACAGGCCCTCGTCGCAGGCGCCCCGGTCCACGTCCTCCAGCAGCACGGGCAGGGACCGCGCAGCGGCGGTATCCGGCCTCAGGGGATCGAGGGCCAGGCCCCCGGACCGCGCCAGCCAGGCCTCCGCCAGCCGGCTCTTGCCGCACCCTTCAGGCCCCACGAGGACCAGGCAGCCCGCCGACCAGTCCGGCCAGGCCTCCAGGCGCCGCCGGGCCTCGCGGTTGCCCGCCGCCTCGACGAATCCGCCCCGGGCGTCGAACAGCGGGTTCCACAGATCGAGCAGGGCCTGCGACATGGTCTTGGGGTTAGCCCACGCCGGCCCCCGGGTCGACGCCCGGCCAGGGCACAGGCGGGGATGGCCGAGGCGACCCTGTGGACCGCCTGTGGACAGGCTGTGGGTGCCTAGCCCTCCCGGTCCCGGGCGCTGAGCAGGCGCCAGCCGGCGGGCCCCAGGGCCTCGATGGGCTGGAAGTTGACCTTGTAGTCCATCTTGGCCGAGCCCCGCACCCAATAGCCCAGGTAGACATAGGCCATGTTCGTCATGCGCGCCTGGACCAGGTGATCGAGGATCATGAACCGCCCCAGGCTGCGGCGGGGCTGCTCGGGGTCATAGAAGGAATAGACCATCGACAGGCCGTCCGCGA
>CAIWHQ010000263.1 GCA_903912465.1 uncultured Alphaproteobacteria bacterium
CGTTCCACACCGCATAACGGCGTCCGTCGGTCCCCCGGCCGGTCTCCACCAGATTGCCGTTGGACAACAGGCGCGGCCAGGTGTCGTCCGCCGTCATGCGCACGGTGAAACGGGCCAGGACGTCCGGCCGGTCGGGATACCAGGTGATGGTGCGGAAGCCCTCGGCCTCGCACTGGGTGCAGAACCGGCCCCCCGACATGTAGAGCCCCTCCAGGGCCTTGTTGGCCGCCGGGTTGATCTCGACCACGGTCTCCAGGACGAAGGCGTCCGGGACGTCCGGGATCGTCAGGCTGTGGTCGTCGGCGGTGAATGCGCCCGGCTCCAGGACCTGGCCGTCGATGGCGAGGGACAGGGTCTTCAGCCGCTCCCCGTCCAGCCGCAGGGGCACCCCCGCCTGACCGTTCCGCCGCAGGGTCAGCCGGGCCTTCACCCGGGTCGCCTCCGGCTGCAGGTCGAAGTCCAGGTGAACCTCATCCACGAGGAAGGCGGGCGGCCGGTAGTCGGTCAGGCGGATCGGGGCGGGGGTCTCTGTGCGCATCCCGCCGATTTAAGCCATCCCGGCGTCGAGGGGGAGGGGCAGGGCGCAAGGAAAGACTCGCCATCGGCGGTCTTCGCGTCCGAAATGCGGGCGACCTGGAGAGGACGCAAACCCATGATCAAGCTCACCTTCGCCCTCGTCCGACTGCCGCACCTGACCCGCGAGCAGTTCCGGGACTACTGGCTCAACACCCACGGCCCCCTGGTAGCCAGCGTGAAGGATGCCCTGCGCATCCGCCGCTATGTCCAGCTGCATTCCCTGGACGAGACGGTCAGCGCCGGCATTCGCGCCAGCCGCAACGCCCCGCCCCAGTTCGATGGGGTGGCCCAGCTCTGGTACGACAGCCTCGAGGACCTCGCCGCCCTGGCCGGCGACCCCGCCGCCCGCGAGGCCGGTCGCCTGCTGCTCGAGGACGAGCGGAAGTTCATCGACCTGCCGAAGAGCCCCCTCTGGTGGGGCGAGGAAAAGGTGATCATCGGCGGCTGATCCCGGAGACCCAGGCGCTCGCCATCGGTCTCATCCCGCGCCCGGGACTCAACCTGCTTCGCCACGGAAGTCGAGGCGGCCCGCAAATTGATATGGCGCAAATGTTCGCCATTGCATTCGTGCCACGGTTGCAATCGGAAATCAGATTGCACCCGCCTGAATAGCGTGCGGAACCCGGAGAAAACCATGCTTTACACAGTCGCAATGATCCTGCTCGTACTTTGGATATTAGGACTCGTGACCTCCTACACGATGGGTGGGTTCATCCACATCCTGTTGGTGATCGCCATTGTTGTGGTTCTGCTTCGCGTGATCCAGAACCGGCGCATCTGAGAAGGCGCTCACGGCTCAGGCTCGCTCACCCTCGCCCGGGTCATGGGCGCTGTGTCCGCTGGTGAGCGTGCTAACGTCGCTGGACTCTTCGCCCTCAGGCGTTTGCTGGCGGGCCTTCCAGCCAGTTGTGCAGAATGGCCAGGACCTGGTCGCCCGGATTGTAGCCCCGGGTGACGACGCCGTAGGTCCCTTCCGATCCCGGGCCGGCCACCAGGGTGGGGAAGCCCGTCACGCCAGCGCGCTGTGAAACACCATAGTCGGCCCAGGTCTCGTGCTTCAGGTCGTCAGTATCGAAGTCGGCCAGGAAGGCGTCGGGCGCCACGCCGTAGTCGGCGGCCAGCTCGGCCAGCACCTCGGGGCGGGTGATGTTGCGGTCCTCGGCGTAGAAGGCCCTCTGCAGCCGGCCCAGGTAGGCGATGGCACCCTCGGGATTGTCCCGGCGGACCCGTACCACGGCCCGGGCGGCGGGGTCGGTGTCATACAGGAAGCCGGGATCGTCCAGGACCGCGCCGCCGAAGGGCAGGCCCGTGGCCTCGGTGATGTGGGTCCAGTGGCCGCGCAGGCTGTCCTTGGCCTCCTGGGTCATGGGGGTCTCGGTACCGGGGCGCAGGCCGCCCATGACAAGCCTTACGGGCAGGGCCCGGCCGAAGGCGCGGCGAATATCCTCAATCACCGGCGAGAAGCCGTAACACCACGAGCACATGGGATCGGCGAAGTAGATCAGGTGCGGCGCGGTCATGTCGGGCCTCGGGAGTTCAGGTCCGGAACAGCCTACACGGACCTGGGAAGCAGGGCTATTGCGGCCCGTTGGTGCCAGGCAAGGCCGGCGCGGCGGCCGCCGCCGGGACCTCTGGCGGCGATGGACCCGGATCGAAGGCGGCACCCATCAGGGGGGCGTTGCGGGCCAGGCGCTCGGCGGCGACCGGGCAGGCCTGGGGCAGGGTCCATCCCATCCATTGCTGGGCGACCGTGCGGGTGGACAGGTTGGCGGCAGGCGCCCAGACGGCGCGTCCCTTGGCGATGGCCGCCTCTCCCCGCGGGCGCAGGGGGGACAGGCTGGCCTTCTCGGCGACCTGGAGAGCGGAGTTGAACTGTTTCAGGTGGATCCGACCCTGGGCCTGGAGCTCGCCATAGACCTTGAGGTCGCTCTGGAGGGACGAGCCGGGTCGGCGATAGGTTTTCTCGATACGGGTCACTTCGGGCATCACCCGGTCGTGTTGGGCGAGGTAGCCGTCCAGGACGCCATAGCACCAGCCGACCAGTCCATAGTCGTCCTTGGGCGCGCCAGTCGGGCCTGGGGCTTCGGCCGCCGGGGTGGCGACCCGCTCGGCTGTGGCCTGGGGCGCATCGGCGGGCGGCGTGGAGGCCGCGGGCTCCTGGGCAGCCAGGGCGAGGGCAAGGACGAGGGCGATCATGGGGCGGGACTAGCCTCGGAATCCGGCACAGATGTGGCGGAGGGCAGACCGAAGCCGCCTCCGCCGGGGGTTTCGATCTCTATGGCCTCCCCCGCTGCGACAGTCACCGAGAAACAGCCGCCGAGGGTCAGGATTGCGCCGTCGGCGCGGATCAGGCGCTGGTTACCGGGCCGGGCGGGGCTGCCACCGGCCAGGCCCTGGGGCGCATATGTCCGGCGGGTGGACAGGAGGGCCGCCTCCATCGGCGCCAGGAAGCGAATCCGCCGGCGCACGCCATCGCCACCCCAAAAGGTGCCGCAGCCCCCCGAACCCTTCAGGATTTCAAAGGTTTCCAGCCGCACCGGGAAGCGCCGCTCGAGGATCTCCGGGTCGGTCAGGCGTGAGTTGGTCATGTGGGTATGGACGCCGCTGGCGCCCGGTCCCCGGGCCGAGGCGCCGGCCCCGCCGCAGAGGGTCTCGTAGTACTGCCGGTCGGCGTCCCCGAAGGTCAGGTTGTTCATGCTGCCCTGGGCGTTGGCCATGATGCCGAGGGCGGCGTAGAGGGCGTCGACCACATGCTGGCTGGTCTCGACATTGCCC
>CAIWHQ010000264.1 GCA_903912465.1 uncultured Alphaproteobacteria bacterium
CCCCTGGATCTTCGCCGGGCTGGACGGACGGCGGCCGAGCCCGCAGTGCTGATCGTGGCACCGCTCTCCGGCCACTATGCGACCCTGCTCCGGGATACGGTCCAGACCTTCCTGCAGGGCCATGAGGTCTTCATCACCGAATGGTCGAACGCGCGGGACGTTCCGCTCCTGGAGGGCCGGTTCGACTTCCACGACTATCTCGACCACGTGAGGACCCTTCTCCGCCGGCTTGGGCCGCGCTGCCACGTGGTCGCCGTCTGCCAGCCGGGACCGGCTGTCCTGGCCGCCGCTGCACTCATGTCCGAGGATGGAGAAGACGCCCGTCCCGCGTCCATGACCTTCATGGGATCTCCCCTGGACGCCCGGTTCTCGCCGACGGTGACCAACAAGCTCGCCGAGGAGCGCCCCTTCGCCTGGTTCAAGTCGAACATGATCAGCACCGTGCCCATGCCCTTTGCGGGGGCGGGCCGGAGGGTCTATCCGGGCTTCGTCCAGCTTTACTCCTTCATGTCGATGAACATGGAGCGTCACCAGGACGCCCACCTGCAGTACCTTCAGGACCTGATGGACGGTGACGGGGACTCCGCCGACAAGCACCTGGAGTTCTACGACGAGTACCTGTCCGTCCTGGACCTGACCGAGGAATTCTACCTGCAGACGGTCGACGTCGTTTTCCAGAAGTACCTGCTTCCCCGGGGCGAACTTGTGCATGACGGTCGGACTGTCCTGCCCTCCGCCATCACCGATATCGGCCTGCTCACGGTCGAGGGCGAGCTCGACGACATTTCCGGCATCGGCCAGACCCAGGCTGCCCACGCCATGTGCTCAGGCCTGCCTGATGACCTGCGGGAGGACTACATCCAGCCGCACGTCGGGCACTACGGGGTCTTCAATGGCCGGCGTTTCCGCGAGGAGATCTATCCCCGGGTGGCGGCCTTCATCGCCCGGCAGGATGCCCGGGTCACCGCTTCGGCGGTCTGAGGCGACCGGGGGTGTTCCGCTTCGGGCGCTCTGCTGCCGACGGCGATCTCATCGAGGTCGAGGGGCTGCCCGTGCGCCTGCGGGTCAGCCCGAGGTCCCGGCGCATCGCTCTTCGCCTCGACCGGGCCCGGGGAGAGGTCGTCGCCACGGCGCCAGACCTGCGGGGGCTCACCGAGGCCGCCCGCTTCGCCCGTAGCCGGGCGGACTGGATCCGGACGCGCCTGGCGTCGACACCCTCGCCGTCGCCCCTCGTCCCGGGCGTCGAGCTCTCTGTCTTCGGGAGGACCTGCCGGCTGGCGGCGGCCGGGGGCCGCACGCGCCTCATCGACGCCGCCGACGGTGCCCTTGAGCTCCAGGCTTCAGGAGATGGAGAGGTTTACGCCCGCGCGGTGGTGCGCACCCTCAAGCGTGAGGCCCTGACCGGCTTCCGGACGCTTACGGCCCGGCACTGCGAAGCCCTGGGGGCGCCGCTTCCCACGGTCTCCATCAATGACGCCCGCACCCGGTGGGGGTCCTGCACCCCGGGGCGGGGGGCTTCGCCGCCTTCGGTCCGTTACGTCTGGCGCCTGGCCCTCGCCCCGGCTCCGGTGGCCGACTACGTGGCGGCGCACGAATGTGCCCACATACTCCAGCCCAATCATGGGCCAGCCTTCTGGGCCCTGGTCCGGAACCTGGTCGGTGATCCTGCGCCGCACCGGGAGTGGCTGAGGCGCGAGGGGCCGCAGCTTCACGCCCTCGGGGCCCCCGGGGCCTGAGCCGGAGTCGCGGCCGCTGGCGCGGCCTGTGGTGATGGCGGGGCCGGGGCCTGAACCGGGGCCTCGATCGGGGCCTCAATCGGGGCCGGAACCCGTTCCGCATCGGTCCCGTCAGGGGTCGAAGCGGGGGCGTCCAGGAGGTCCCCGATGGGGTCTCCCCCGACGGCGGGCGGTGCCAGCCCCCCCGGGATGGGCTCGGCCTTGAGCCTTGGCAGTGTCCGCGACATGAAGCCCTGCCAGATCCCCGCCGGTGCCCCGCCGCCCGTGACCTTGCGCATGGGGGTATTGTCATCCCGGCCGACCCAGACCGCGGTGACGAAGCCGCCGGTGTAGCCGACAAACCAGGCGTCCCTGTAGTCACTGGTCGTACCGGTCTTGCCCGCCAGGTCGTATCCGGGGACCCGCGCCCGGGTCCCTGTTCCAGCGGAGATGACCTGCCGCAGCATCTGGTTCATCTGCGGCAGGGCGGGCGAGCCGATGACCTGGGTTCGCGCCGGCCGCGCCACCGAGCGGTCGTAGAGCACCTTGCCCCCTGTGGTCCGCACACGCTCAATCGCCCAGGCGGGCGCCAGGAAGCCGCCATTGGCGAAGGGTGCATAGGCCTGGGCCATCTCGAGGGGGCTGACCTCGACGGCGCCCAGGGCCATGGAGGGGTCGAGCTGAATCGGCGACCGGATTCCGAGGCGGCGAGCGGTGGCCGCCACATTCCCGGTCCCGACCTCGTTGGCGAGCCTGGCCGCGACCGTGTTCACAGACTGGGCGACGGCGGTCTGGAGCGTGATCGGACCCAGGAAGGCCCCGGTGTAGTTCTTGGGTTCCCAGGAGCCAATGCGAATCGCCTCGTCGACCACCGGGGTCTCGGGTGTCCTGCCGCGCTCGATGGCGGTGAGATAGACGAAGGGCTTGAAGGCCGATCCCGCCTGCCGCCGGGCCATGGCGGCGCGGTCGAACTGGCTGTCCTCGTAGTCGATCCCGCCCACATAGGCACGGACCCGGCCCTCGCCGTCCAGCGCCACAAGAGCGCCCTGCTGCACGCCCTGTCCCCGGGCCCCGGCGATGCCCGACGCCAGCGCCTGCTCGGCTGATATCTGGATCGGCAGATCCAGGGTCGTCTCGACGATGAGGTCCTCGGTCGGCTCACCGACGAGCCTGCGGACCTGTTCGTCCACCCAGTCCGTGAAGTATTGGGCCCGCTGACTCGCCAGGGTGGGGTTCACCCGGACCGGTATCCGGATGGCTTCCGCCCTCTGCTGGGGTGTGATGGCGCGGGAGCGCACCATCTCGTCGAGCACCACCGTCGCCCGCCGGGCCGCGCGGTCCGCCGACGAGACCGGGCTGTAGCGGGAAGGCCCCTTCATCATGCCGGCCAGGAGGGCGCTCTCGCCAAGGGTCAGCTGCTCGGCTGGCTTGCCGAAATAGCGCTGGGAGGCCGCCTCGATCCCGTAGGCTCCTGCGCCGAAATAGACCCGGTTCAGGTAGAGGGCGAGAATCTCCTTCTTGGTGAACTTCGTCTCCAGCCAGACGGCCAGCACCAGTTCCTGCGCCTTTCGGCGATAGGTCTGGTCCATGGTCAGGAAGAGGTTCCTGGCCAGCTGCTGGGTGATGGTCGATCCGCCCCTGAGGGGGCCGCCCCTCTGGCTCAGGTTGTACACCTGGCTACGGACGATGCCCCAGGGGTTGAAACCGTAGTGCCAGTAGAACCACCGGTCCTCGATGGCGATGAAGGCGGCCGGCACATAGGGCGGCAGTTTGTCCAGGTCGACGGGCGGCGCGTACTGGCTTCCGCGCACGGAGACCAGGGAACCTGACCGGTCCAGGTAGGAGAGGGACGGTTGCCGGCGGGGGGCGTTCAGGCTTGAGGTGTCGGGCAGGTCTGAGGCGAAGACCGCGAGGAAGGCGAGGGCGAAGATGAGGCCCCAGACACAGAGCACGGCCCCCCAGTAGACGAGACCCTGCAGGAAGGATCGCCTCCGCCGGGGCGGCCCCTCTCTGGAGTCGGATCTGGCCATGGACGTGGGTCTCCGGACCGGTCTGCGCCCCCGCGCCGAACCGCCCGAGGCATACATCAGGCCAGTGACTCGCGCGACTGGATTGCGCCGGTCCCCCGAAAGCCCCTTTTCATCCCTGCCGGGCCTTGGCATGAGGCCCGGCCATGAGCCAGGACGTCACCCAGGTCGAACCTGTCCCGCCCGATCCCGCAGGGGTCGCCGCCATCATCCAGGGCCGGCTATCGGAGCTCGCGGGAAGCGGGCTTCGTGCCGTTTCCCTTTCCCTCGACTTCGGGCCCGCCTGGGGATCGGCGCAGACAGGCGAACTCGAGGCGTGGATCGACCGCCGCACCCGGAGCCTGGCCTTCGTGAGGGCCCGCCTGATGGCCTCGGATGGTCGCATGATCGCCGTCGGCTCTGGCGTCTTCAGCCTTCCTGCAGCGTGATGGGGGTTCTGCCTCGCGCCTTCGGTTGCGGCGCCGAAGACCACATGATAACAGACGCGCGGCTTCGAGCCGGGGGTCCTGCAAGGGACCTGCGGCGATTGTGCTTTTCCAAGCGCTTTTAAGCCTTTAGCTGTCGGAACCCTCTTCCGGCGTCTGTGACATACGCATCGGGCGGGCGGAGCAAGTGGCGGACGATTCCAGGACTTCAGATGTGGGCGACCGTTACGCCCGGGCCCTGTTCGATCTTGCGAACGAAACCGGGACCCTTCCGGCCGTGGCGGCTGACATCGCGGCCCTGCGCCGGATGCGCGCAGACTCAGCTGACCTGAGGTCCCTACTGGCGTCTCCCGCCTTCACCGCCGCGGACAAGGCCAAGGCCCTCGCTGCCCTCGCCGCCAAGGCGAATTTCTCCGAGACCACGCAGAAGTTCCTTGGCCTTCTGGCGGGCAATGGCCGCGCTGCAGCCCTGCCGGAAGCCGTCGTCGCCTTCGAGGCCCTGCACGCCGCCGCCCGCGGCGCGGTAGCCGCCGTGGTCACCACCGCCGCCCCGATGACCGCCGCCCAATCCAAGGGCGTCGCCGAGGCACTCCGGGCCGCCCTCGGCAAGGCCCCCGAGATTGAGACCCGCGTCGATCCCGCCCTTCTCGGCGGAATCCGCGTCCGGGTCGGCTCCAAACTCTTCGACGCTTCGCTTCGCTCGAAGCTCGATTCCCTCAAGTTCGCCCTCAAGAGAGCGTAAGCCATGGATATCCGCGCCGCCGAAATCTCGGCCATTCTGAAGTCCCAGATCGCCAACTTCGGCCAAGACGCCGATGTGTCCGATGTCGGGCAGGTCCTGTCCGTCGGTGACGGCATCGCCCGGGTCTTCGGCCTGGACAATGTCCAGTCCGGCGAGATGGTCGAGTTCACGAAGGCGGGGGTGAAGGGCATGGCCCTGAACCTCGAGCGCGACAATGTCGGGGTCGTGATCTTCGGCGAGGACCGGGCCATCGCCGAGGGCGACGAAGTCCGCCGCCTCTCCGAGATCGTGGACGTTCCGGTGGGCCGGGGCCTGCTGGGCCGGGTCGTCAACCCCCTGGGCGAGCCCATCGACGGCAAGGGCCCGATCAAGAACGTGGCCGAGCGTCGCCGGGTGGACGTGAAGGCGCCGGGCATCATTCCGCGGAAGTCCGTGCACGAGCCGGTGCAGACCGGCCTGAAGGCCATCGACACCCTGATCCCGGTCGGTCGCGGTCAGCGCGAGCTGATCATTGGAGATCGTCAGACCGGCAAGACCGCCGTGGCCATCGACGCCATCCTGAACCAGAAGTCGATCAATGCCGGCGATGACGAGAGCGCCAAGCTCTATTGCATCTATGTCGCCATCGGCCAGAAGCGCTCGACCGTCGCCCAGATCGTCAAGACCCTGGAAGAGCGCGGGGCCCTTGAATACACCATCGTCGTCGCCGCGACGGCGTCCGAGCCGGCCCCGCTGCAGTTCCTGGCCCCCTTCGCCGGATGCGCCATGGGCGAGTGGTTCCGGGACAACGGCATGCACGCCGTCATCATCTACGACGACCTGTCCAAGCAGGCCGTCGCCTATCGCCAGATGTCCCTGCTGCTTCGCCGTCCGCCGGGCCGGGAAGCCTATCCGGGCGACGTCTTCTACCTGCATTCCCGCCTGCTCGAGCGCGCCGCCAAGCTCAATGACGAGAATGGCTCCGGCTCCCTGACGGCCCTGCCGATCATCGAGACCCAGGCGAACGACGTGTCGGCCTACATCCCGACCAACGTGATCTCCATCACCGATGGCCAGATCTTCCTGGAAACCGACCTGTTCTTCCAGGGCATCCGCCCCGCCGTGAACGTCGGCATCAGCGTGAGCCGGGTGGGCTCCTCGGCCCAGATCAAGGCCATGAAGACCGCCGCCGGCCCGATCAAGGGCGAGCTGGCCCAGTATCGGGAACTGGCCGCCTTCGCCAAGTTCGGCTCTGACCTCGACGCGACAACCCAGCGCCAGCTGGCGCGCGGCGAACGCCTCACCGAGCTTCTGAAGCAGCCCCAGTACTCGCCGCAGACCGTCGAAGAGCAGGTCGCTGTGATTTACGCCGGCACCCGCGGCTACCTCGACGGTATTCCGACCGCCCAGGTCGGCCGTTATGAAGCCGAACTGCTCTCCTTCCTGCACGGCAAGCACCAGACGATTCTGGATGCAATCCGGACGGAAAAGGCGCTCAGCGGTCCTCTCGAAGACCAGCTGAAGAGCGCCCTTGCAGCCTTCACCTCGACCTTCGCCTAAAGAAACGGCGGAGTTTTCAGGAGATGGCCAGCCTCAAGGAGATGCGCAATCGGATCAAGAGCGTGGAATCCACGCAAAAGATCACGAAAGCGCTGCAGATGGTCGCCGCCGCCAAGCTGCGGCGGGCCCAACAGGCTGCGCAGAACGCTCGCCCCTATGCCGAGCGCATGGCTTCGGTCATTGCCAATCTGGCGGCGGGCGTGTCTGGCGATGGGGCACCCAAGCTTCTCGTCGGCACCGGCCAGGACGTGAAACAGCTGGTCATCGTCGCCACCTCTGACCGCGGTCTGGCGGGTGGTTTCAACTCCTCCATCGTCCGCATGGCCCGGGAGCGGATCTCCACCCTCATCGCCGAGGGCAAGGATGTGAAGATCATCACCCTGGGCAAGAAGGCGCGGGATCAGCTGAAGCGCCTCTATGGCGATCGGTTCGTGGAAAGCTTCGAGGTGGGCGCGAGCCCCTCCCTGGCGGTCGCGGAAGCCGTTGGCCAGAAGGTCGCCGCCATGTTTGAGGCGGGTGAGGTCGACGTGGTCTCCCTGGCCTATTCCAAGTTCAAGTCCGTCGTCACCCAGACCCCGACCTTCCAGCAGATGATACCTGCCCAGGTGAGCGGATCCGGCGTCGTCGATCTTCAGGGCGCCAGTTATGAATACGAGCCGGACGCAGAGGCCATTCTCGAAACCCTCCTGCCCCGCAATCTCAACGTCCAGGTCCTCTCGGCCATGCTGGAAAATCAGGCCGGCTTCTTCGCCGCCCAGATGACGGCCATGGACAATGCGACCCGTGCCGCTGGCGACATGATCGCCGCCCTCAACCTGCTGAAGAACCGTACCCGCCAAGCGCAGATCACCAAGGAGCTGATCGAGATCATCTCCGGCGCCGAGGCGCTCTAACCTAGAGAGTCCGAAACCATGGCTACGACCCCCAAGGCCCCTGCGAAGACGGCCACCGCCACGAAGGCTCCCGCCAAGGCCGCAGCGCCAAAGGCGGTGAAGGCTCCGGCTGCGCCGAAGGCCGCCGCCCCCAAGTCCGCCGTCGCGAACGGGCGGATTGTCCAGGTCATTGGCGCCGTCGTGGACGTCGAGTTCGTCGGCCACCTGCCGGCGATCATGAACGCCCTTGAGACCTCCAATACCGACCAGCGGACCGGCAAGCCCTTCCGCCTGGTTCTGGAAGTCGCCCAGCACCTGGGTGAGAATACGGTCCGCACCATCGCCATGGACACCACCGAGGGCCTGACCCGCGGTCAGGACGTGGTCGACACCGGCGCCGGCATTACCGTTCCGGTGGGCCCGGCCACCCTGGGCCGCATCATGAACGTGATCGGCGACCCGATCGACGAAGCCGGTCCGATCGCCACCACCTTCACCAGCCCGATCCACCGGGAAGCTCCGTCCTTCGCGGAACAATCCACCTCTGCCGAAATTCTGGTGACCGGGATCAAGGTCGTCGACCTCCTCTGCCCCTACACCAAGGGTGGAAAGATCGGCCTGTTCGGCGGCGCGGGCGTGGGCAAGACCGTGACCATGCAGGAACTGATCAACAACATCGCCAAGGCTTACGGCGGTTATTCGGTTCTGGCCGGCGTGGGTGAACGCACCCGCGAAGGCAACGACCTCTATCACGAGATGATCGAGTCCAACGTGAACGTCGATCCCCGTAAGCATGGCGGCTCGACCGAAGGGTCCAAGTGCACCCTGGTCTACGGCCAGATGAACGAGCCCCCCGGCGCCCGGGCCCGGGTCGCCCTGACGGGCCTCGCCCAGGCCGAGTACTTCCGCGACCAGGAGGGCAAGGACGTCCTCCTGTTCATCGACAACATCTTCCGCTTCACCCAGGCGGGTTCCGAAGTGTCCGCCCTCCTGGGCCGTATCCCTTCGGCCGTGGGTTACCAGCCCACCCTGGCCACAGAGATGGGCAACCTGCAGGAGCGGATCACCTCGACCAACAAGGGTTCGATCACCTCGGTCCAGGCCATCTTCGTGCCCGCCGACGACCTGACCGACCCGGCGCCCGCCGCCTCGTTCGCCCACCTGGACGCGACGACCGTGCTGAGCCGCGACATCGCCGCCCAGG